>NZ_JBJEEX010000135.1:0-22933 GCF_051873495.1 Floccifex sp. | reverse complement strand
CAAAATATAACCCCTCGAATAAAATAAAACGAGGGGTTTGTCAACAAACTGAAAGGCACAGCAAGTACTGTGCCTTTAATGACATTTATGATTTATATTTCCCGCAACATTGATCATATGGCTTACCTGAACCACATGGACAAAGATCATCTTGATTAACTCTTCGATGAATGGTTTCTGGATGTTTATCAGGATTGCTTGAATATTTTCTCCCTGCTCGAATAACATTTGAATCAGATTGACTGCGCAGTTCCGTTGGTTTGTATCCACGATTATAGATGACACGGGTGTTGTTATAGGCTTGCATTACGTAATTAATGAAAATATCGGCTTGTTTTGTATCTTCTAGTTCTACGACATGTTCCGTCAGAAACGAAATAATTTCACCAAAAGAATAAGAATTATTGTTCATATCCCATATCGTTACACATAAACGCTGTGTCTCAAAATCATTCATGTCATATTCTTTGGCTAAGTAGTTTTTAAGACTACGATACTGAGGACTGTTGATTTCATATCCATAATTATCTAATTCATTGATTTCTTTAACAGAAGGAATATAAAATGGTTTCATTCCTTGTCCGTTAAGTGTTTGACTGACAATATTGAATTCAAATAATTCATAGGAAATAATTAATCCGATGTCAGAACATAAAGGATCGTTTTTGTCCCAATCACTGGCTCCTAGTTCATTAAATGTAAAGAAACCGCAACGGGCAATGTCAATAGGAATTTCATTAAAGACATGCATCATTTCAAATACATCTCCATCTATCATTTGTTTATAGAGCTTATGAAGGACTTCAACAGGAACGAGTCCATAGTATTTAATTGCGAATTGAATACAGTCCATTAGCCATCCTTTACGTTTTTGTTCGTATTTAAATTCATCGTCATAAACGGAATGAAATGTCTGTACAATTTCATCAAATACATAAAAATCATTGGTATAGTCATCTAAGCATCCCACTAATTGATCGGTTAAATGAGCAACGCTATTTGCCACACGAATGGAAGGAGAAATAGGTTGTTTCATGGCTTTTTGATAAATAGAAAGCTGATCTTTTGTAAGACAAGTAAGGCGAGTACGAACTGTTTTCTCATCATTTAGATAAGTAACGATATGATCGATTAATTCTGCTTTTTTACATTTTGAATAACCACTTAGTTCTAGTTTTCGATAGACATCGATTAATTCATCTTTTGTGAAAGTGTTTAAATACGTTCTTAGTTTCATAGAAGACCTCTTTTCCTTTTTATTATAATATGTTTTTTATGATAATTTAACTATAAATGAAATAGTTAAGTGTATAGAATAAATATTTAATATTATACATTTGATTTAAACTAAAACCGATACAATGTTTGAATTAGAAGTTCCTGAAGGAGTGGAATTTGGTTGTTTTAGCCAGTGATTTCTATCACCGTTATAAAGAAGATATTGCTTTGATGAATGCATTAAATATGGAATTAAACCATTGGTTACTTTATCACACTAGAATATTGGTTAACTTTTGTGGAAATCAATACCCTTGAATTTTGTGGTTGGATGGCTGCGAGTGTTCCTAGCCTGATCCACAAAAAAATTGTTAGTGCTAAAGTTGTGCAAGTTTTACATGAAACGGATTCAAATTATAAATTAAAAGAATATGAAAGAAAGGGAATTGAATTCAATTTAACAGAGAAATGAATAAACGCTATGGATTTGCGCA
This sequence comes from Floccifex sp., assembly GCF_051873495.1. Classification (NCBI taxonomy): domain Bacteria; kingdom Bacillati; phylum Bacillota; class Erysipelotrichia; order Erysipelotrichales; family Erysipelotrichaceae; genus Floccifex; species Floccifex sp. The sequence continues at coordinate 21,221 of NZ_JBJEEX010000135.1, read as the reverse complement.
TGAAGACTATCAAGATGATTGTTTTATATATTTTTTATGTAAAATTCAGATGTTTCATCAATTTTTGTGCTGATAACTGCAAAAACTTATCAAATTCACAAAGTTTCTGCAGTTAACTGCACAAACTTTAAAAAATAAAAAGTTTATGCACTTAAAAGCATAAACTATATATTATCGATAGATAAAGAATAACTGAAATTTGTTTCAATCCGTGAAACAAATTTATAGAGTTGTAACGGGCTATCAGAATGCCTGAGACATGTTACTTGTGAAAATGATTAGTGTTAGAATAAAGACACAAGTAGTACTACAACTTTACATTAAAACAAATTGATACTATGAGTCGACACATGGTGTTCATTTTGAGTTGGGAGGAACTTATGAAAGTCTTTATTCAAAAATTTGGTAAATCGATGATGGGTCCTTTATCTATTATCGTTGCCGCTGGTTTATTATTAGGGCTTGCTTCTACTCTTCAAAATCCAAATGTTCTTGGAAATGTATTGAAAGACGTTGCTTTTGTTGATGGATTTGTAAGTTTAGTAAATGCCTTAGCTGGTGGATTGTTTAGTTTATTGCCAGTATTATTCTGTATGTCTATTGCACAAGGTATGTCTAAAGAAGATAAAGAAGTTGCGACTTTTGCTTCTATTATTGGATTTATCTTGTTTCATGTTACGATTAGATTCTTCTTATCATTAAATGGAATCACAGCAGAAACAGTTTCAATTGATTATTTAATGAATAATGGAATGGATTTAATTGAAGCAACACAATACAATGCTGCATTTGACACTACAATGGGTATCTTCACTTATCGTATGAGTATTTTTGGTGGAATTATCGTTGGTTTATGGACAGCTATGATCCATAACAAATTCCATACAACTCAATTACCTGTAGCATTTAGTTTCTTTAGTGGAAAACGTTTTGTTCCTATTATGATGGTTGTAACAATTCCAGTTCTTGGAATTATCATGTATTTTGTATGGCCATTATTTAACGATATTATCAACGCATTTGGTTCGTTGTTACAAGCGGCTGGTGTATTTGGAACATTTATTTATGGTTTCTTAGAAAGATTATTGATCCCTACTGGATTACACCACATTTTAAATCAAATGATTCGTTTTACTCCAATTGGTGGAACAGCTATTGTTGATGGAGAAACAATTTCTGGTGCATTAAATATCTTTAATGCGACTTTGATGCAAGCAAGTCCAGACATGGATGTTATGCGAATGGCTACTCGTTTCTTAACACAAGGAACACATCCATTCATGGTATTTGGTTTACCTGCTGCATGCTTCGCAATGTATAAAACAGCTTTACCTGAAAACAAAAATAAAGTTAAAGGTATCTTATTAACTGCAGCATTAACAAGCTTCTTTACTGGTATTACAGAACCAATTGAATTCGCGTTTATCTTTATTTCACCATTGTTATGGGTATTCCACGCATTTATGGCTGGTACTTCATTCTTATTAAATGCTTTACTTGGTGTTTGTATCGGTAATGCCGGTGGTGGATTAGTTGACTTAATGTTATTTGGTGTACTTCGTGGAACACAAACAAAATGGATCCTTAACGTAGCTATTGGTATTGCGTATGCATTAATTTACTACTTTGTATTTAAATGGGCAATTACTAAGTTTAATATCAAAACACCTGGACGTGAAGATGAATCAGATATGGTATCTAATGTTGAAGAAATTACTGATTTAGGTATTGCGATTATGACAGCATTAGGTGGAAAAGAAAATATCGTTGAAATCGATAACTGTATTTCACGTTTAAGATTAGTGTTAAAAGATACAAAAAATATTGATGAAAATGCTCTAAAATCAACGGGATCCTTAGGAATTATAAAAATTAGTGATACACAGGTTCAAGTTGTGTATGGAGCTAAAGTTGAAAAGGCAGCAATTGAATTAAAGCGTGCTGTTAACTTAAATGCATGATGATTATTTAAACTAGATGTTGTCTAGATTGATTTTAAGAAAACAAAGTTATGATACGAATAATTTAAAAGAATAAGCTTTGTGCTTATTCTTTTTTTGAAGGAGAAACTATGGAAACGAAACTTAATCGAATTAAAGAAGATTTAGAAGAATTTATGAAATATACTTCTACACCTGGAAAAGGGATTACCAGATCTTCGTATTCCAAGGAAGATACCCTTGCGAAAAACTATTTAATCAATGAAATGAAAAAAATTGGTTTAACTGTATATGAAGATGGATTAGGGACACTTTTTGGACGAAAAGAAGGAACTTTGAAAGATGCTCCTGTTGTAATGTTTGGATCACATTATGATAGTGTTGTTAATGGAGGAGCTTTTGATGGACAGGCGGGAACTATTTCTGCTTTAGAGGTAATGCGAACTTTAGTTGAAAACAATTATCAAAATGATTATCCATTAGAATTAATATGTATGAATGCCGAAGAAGGAGCCACATTTGGTCCGAGTACAGGTGTATCGAATTCAAGAGCCATGGTAGGTACTTTGACATATGAGGAATTAAATACTGTTAAAAATCGTTTTGGTCAAACAAAATTAGAAGCTATGAAAGAATATGGATTAGTACCTGATTTAGAAAAGGCGAAAAGAGCTCCGGGTTCAATTAAAAATTTTGTGGAATTACATGTTGAACAAGGCCCTGTATTAGATAGAGAAAATATTGAAATTGGATTAATCTCATATCTAGCAGGAATTGGACGATATACTTTCCGTTTTCATGGATTAACAGCTGATTCGACTGCTCCAATGAGTTCTAGAAAAGATGCATTGGTTCCGGCAAGTGAATTTGTTGTTCGTTTTAATGAAGAAATCAATAAACTAGGTGATGAAGTAACGGGAATGGTTGGAAGATTAGATGTTACTCCAAACTCAAATCAATTTGTTCCTGAATTAGTCGAAGGAAAAATTGAAATTCGTACTTTTAGTCGTGAAATATGTGAAAAGATTAATTTCAAAGAATTAATTGTGAATTTATTAGAATCAATTTCCACAAAATATGATATGAAATATGAATTAGAAGAAATAAGAAGGGTAAATTATCCTAATCCAACACCACCAAGTATTATGTGTGCTAAAAATGTAAAGAAAATGGAATTAATTTGTGATGAATTAGGATATTCTCATGTCATTATTAATAATGGAACAGGACATGATTCAATGATTATGACGGATTTCTGTGATACCAATATGATTTATGTTCCAAGTCGAAACAATGGTGTATCGCATTGTCCTGAAGAATGGACTGATTTTGAAGATATTCATAAAGGAGCTAATGTTCTGTTACACTTAATAATGGATCTTTCAAAAAAAGGAGACTAATGAATGAGTCGAGTTGTTTATAAAGAAATTACACCTCCTATAAAAGATTGTTCAATGATACCTGTTTTATTGAATGATAAAACAATGGAGGAAAGATATGAAAAAGTATTAAAGCGAATGAAGGAAGAAAACTATGATTCTTTAGTGATTTATGGGGATTTAGAACATGGTTCAAACTTTGAATATTTGACTGGTTTTCTTCCTAGATTTGAAGAAGCTTTATTAATTCTTCATATAGATGGTTCTGTATATATGGCAATGGGAAATGAAAACTTAAATAAAGTGTCTAAATCACGTTTAAGTGCAGAAGCTGTACATGTACCTTACTTTTCTTTACCCAATCAACCTATGGAAACTAAAAAGTCATTTGTTGAATTATTAAAAGATGCCAAGATTCAAGAAAATACTAAAGTAGGTATTGTGGGATGGAAAAATTTCACGAGCTCTTTTGAAGATAATTCAAAATTATTTGATGTTCCTTATTATATTGTTCAAAGTATTGAAATGATTACTAAAAACATTGTAAATGCGACTTATATTTTTATAGGAAATAAAGGCGTTCGCTGTATAAATAATGTTAATGAAATTGAACATTATGAATTTGGAGCTGCCTTAGCAGGAGATAATATGCTTCGTGCGATGGATAAGTTAGATGTCGGTGTAAGTGAAATTGAAATTGCTAATGAATTAAACTATGGAGGACAAAGAAACAGCGTTGTAACTATTGCGGCCAGTGGACCTCGTTTCGTTAAAGCAAATATCTATCCAACGGATAAAAAAGTGCAACTAAATGACACAATATCACTAACAGTTGGATATAAAGGTGGATTATCTTCTCGTGGAGGATATGCCGTTCATAATGAAAAAGAATTAGATGAAAATCAAAGAGATTATGTAGATGTAGTTGTGAAACCATACTATGAGGCCTATGCTACTTGGTTGGAAAATATTCATTGTGGTATGAGTGGAAAAGAAATGTATGATCTAATTGAAACAATTCTTCCAAAAGAAAAATATCACTGGCATTTATGTCCAGGACATTTATGTGCAGATGAAGAATGGATGTCCAGTCCAATCTATGAAAACAGTGAAGAAATTTTAGAAAGTGGTATGCTTCTACAAATAGATATTATTCCATCTGTAAGTGGATATGGTGGAATAAGTGCAGAAAGTAGTGTTGTTTTAGCAGATGAAAAACTACGTCGTGAAATTGAAGCTCAATCACCGTTAATGTATGATAGAATTAAGAAAAGAAGAGAGTACATTATGAATGAATTAAATATTAAACTCCATGATGATGTACTACCTCTTACTTCAAGTGTTGGATATTTACGTCCTTATTTGTTAGAAAAAAATAAGGCGATGGCAATAAAATAATACATTGATGAGGAGTGGGAATATGGGTGTTAAATTCGATTGTTTAATTAATGATAGTTTTAAAAAATTGAATACAATTGATATGCACATTATTAAATACATACGAGAAAATCAAAAATCATGTAAAGAAATCAGTATACGTGAATTATCGAATCTATGTAATGTATCAAGTGCTACCATCCTTAGAACTGCTCAAAAATTAGGATTCAGTGGATTTAGTGAGTTGAAATATTTCTTGAAAAACGATTTAGAAAACTATAATTATGAACAATTAGATACTATATCGCTATTAAAACAAGACATAGAACAAACAATGAAAATGTTTGAGCATTTATCTAGTAATTATCTACAAGATATTTATGAGTTAATTAATAATGCCGATAATATCTATGCTTTTGGTACAGGTATGGGACAAAGAACAATGATTCAAGAATTTTCACGTTGTTTATTGAATGTAAATAAATACGTTGTTTCAATACCAGCAACAGGAGAATTGAAAATCATTTCTAATAACATTAAACAAAGTGATGTCATTATCATTGTTTCTTATTCTGGTAATATTGATAAATATAGGGATTCTTTGATGAATCTACAGGTTGCTAATGTACCCATTATATCAATCACGAATTTATCAAATAATGAATTATCTAGTTTAGCTCGTTATAATTTATATTTTCAAAATTCTTTTAAAGATATTCAATTCAATAACACACATTCTAGTTATTTAACTCTTCATTTAGTTTTGCATCTTCTATATGATGGATATGTGCATTATTTAAATAACAAAGACCATTGACAGGTTATACTGCAATGGTCTTTTCTTATGGAAAGTCATAAACTATTGTATTAATGTAATTGCATATACTTTATTTATTTGTATAGGATTTGTTTCTAAACAAGTTCCATCATAATACACTACAACTTCATCTCCAATATTAAAATGAGTCATACTATCTTTATTTTCCACGCTTAGTGAAACTAAATAAGTGGATTCATTTTGAATTAGAATAGAATCTTCATTTACTTCAGTAACAATTCCAGTTATATGTTCTTTATGAGAAATAATGTAGTCCATTGATTTGGAACATCCACATAATAACAATAAACAAAGTAATAATTTTTTAATCATCTTTAATTCTTCCTTTGATTAAATTATACAATTTTTGTATGAAATAATGCGATGGTTTATAATGATAATTAATAAGAGAGTTAATGATTTCAACGAATTGATATGGTAAAATTGAACCGGATATGGTTTATATTCGACCGAAGTCAAATACGATGAAATGACATTAGCGTCAATCTTGTCTGTTTTGGTTCTCCTGAGGGTGGAGCTGGCGGAGTACCTTTTTATTAAGACAGGGTTTATTTCCATAAAGGACAATTGATGTTCTTCAAGGAAAATTTTCAAATTCGTTCCGTAATGACCGGTAGCTTCTAAACCTATCCTTTTTTCATAGGCTGGGTCTAAAGAATTCAAAACGGAAAGAAATACATTAAAACCAGTTTTATCGTTAGAAAAAGTAAAAGAGTTTCGGATAACGACTCCATCTTGATCCATGATAAAACAATCGTGTTTATATTTGGCAATATCAATGCCAATATAATAAAGCATCATGATGACACCTCCTAAAAAAACATGTACTGCTTGGTAAGAATCCACAAACATTCTTTCCATGTAAACTCGTGATTCATAAAACATCAGGTGTTAATCAACTTATCAACATTTGAAAAGAACTGTGGTAGGAATCTCCTTTAAACAGTCAAAGCTGTACAAATATAGGGACAAATCCACAGTACAAAATAAGTGTATCAAATGGCCGTCTGATATACTTATTAATTTGACGGCCTAGAAAGAAAAATCAATATAGGACCTCCTATATTGATAATACGAGATATATTGGAGGGAATTTAATGGAAAAAGCTATTCAAGAGATAATTGAATTTAATAATGAAAGAGATTGGAATCAATTCCATACACCAGAAAATTTGGCTAAATCCATTGCTATTGAAGCAGGAGAACTTCTTGAGTGTTTTCAATGGAACAACGATTACGATAAAGAAGCAGTTTGTGAAGAGTTGGCAGATGTAGTTAATTATTGCATTGTGATGGCCAATAGTCTTGATGTTGATTTAGAAGAAATAGTTTTAAAGAAATTAGAAAAAAATCGTCAAAAATATCCAGTGGAAAAAGCGAAAGGAAATTCAAAGAAGTATAACGAATTATGATTGTATACCAAGAAGCAAAGAAACAATTTCTTCATGATGTGAGATTAGATTTAATTGAAGATAAGATCGAACAAAAAGTACAAGAAAAACTACATAAGAAAACAGCACATAATGAATTTTTATCATGGATGAATTCAATGCAGTACATGTATAAAGTTATGGAAGATAAAGATATTCCGGATGAAAGTATGATTGCCATTGAATATAGAATTCCTAATTCAAATAAACGAGTGGATTTTATTGTAAGCGGAGAAGATGATTTAGGAAGAGAAAGTGCTGTTGTGATTGAACTGAAACAATGGCAACAAATCGAAAAAGTAGAAACGAAAGAAGCTATTGTAAAAACACGTTTACAAGGAAGACTTGTGGAAACAACACATCCTTCTTACCAGGCATGGTCTTATGTAAGTATGATAGAAGATTATAATGCGGATGTTAGGAAGTATAACATTAATTTGCAGCCGTGTTCATATTTACATAATTATAGGCTTAGTGACAACGATGACTTAATTGATGATTGTTACAAATATTATATTGATAAAGCTCCAGTATTTACTCGTGGGGATACCGAAAAATTAGCGCGTTTTATATCAAAATATGTAAAAAAAGGAAATCCTAATGTTCTTTATCACATTGATTCGGGAAGAATAGTTCCAAGTAAATCGTTGCAAGATAATTTGTCATCGATGTTACGAGGAAACAAAGAATTTACACTTTTGGATGAGCAAAAAGTTATATTTGAAAGAGCCTTGGAGATCGTTCAAAATCAAGATAAAAAGAAAGTATATATAATTCATGGTGGACCAGGTACTGGGAAAACTGTTTTGGCAATTAATCTGTTAGTGGCTATTTTAAATATGAGTCAAAATGTAATGTATATCACAAAGAACTCTGCTCCTAGAGAAGTGTATCGTAAAAAGTTGACAGAAGGAAAATATAGAAAAGCATATATAGATAATTTATTTAAAGGGTCTGGTTCTTTTACAGAATCATTATCTGATGATTTTGATTGTTTGATTGTAGATGAAGCCCATCGATTAAATGAAAAATCAGGTATGTTTCAAAACCTAGGAGAAAATCAAGTTAAAGAAATTATCAATGCGGCTAAAACAAGTATATTTTTTGTTGATGATTTTCAAATGGTGACAATGAGAGATATTGGAAGTACAAATGAAATAAAAAAATGGTGTCGCTTTTTTGATGCTGAAGTCTATGAAGATGAACTTGTTTCACAATTTAGATGCAATGGGAGTGATTCGTACTTATCATGGATAGATAATGTTTTGGAAATTAATCCGGAAGCTAATGACGACTTTGATTATGACTATGATATTCGTATTTGTGATAATCCTGAAGAAGTAAGACAATTGATTATAGAAAAGAATAAATTGAATAATAAATCAAGAATGGTTGCAGGATATTGTTGGGATTGGATTAAAGAAGGAAAGAATAATAGTCAAATTCATGATATTCAAATAGGTGATTTTGGAATGTCTTGGAATTTAGGATCTTCTTCTACATGGGCAATTGATCCTGAATCAGTAAACGAAATAGGATGTATTCATACTTGTCAAGGATTAGAGTTTGACTATGTTGGAGTAATTATTGGCGAAGACATGAGATATGACAATGGCATTATCACGGACTTTACAAAAAGAGCTAAAACAGATCAGTCAATAAAAGGATTGAAGGGATTATATAAAAAAGATAAGGAAACAGCCTTAAAAACTGCAGATCGAATAATTAAAAACACATATAGAACTTTACTAACAAGAGGACAAAAAGGTTGTTATATTTATTGTGTTGATGAAAAGTTAAAAGAATATTTAAAAGGTAGATTAAATAAGTAATTTGATACGGAAATATGTGAATACTTCAATAAGAATGATTAAAATTTCTTTTGAAAAATATAGACTTTCAGAGAAAGGACAGATTTAGGTGTTCGATATGGACACCTTTTAAACAATACAGGGGATTTATTTATGAGTACAGTAAAGAAAGTAAACAAGAAAAATTTTAGTGGGATGCCCTTTAAAGTGTCACTTCCATTGATCCATAACGAGAAAGATTCGTTTCGAATAAATTTTAATTTGGTGAAGGCAACTGTAAATATTACTAATATAGTTCTTACTAAAATTGTTGTATCAAATATTACCAAAAGTAAAGAATATGAATTTGATTATTATATACCTTCTATAACAGAAGACTATCCGGTGGAATTAGTAGTGAATAAGGAAATTTTATTAAAGAATTGTTCTTTAAGTATTCACTTTCTTTCACAAGATAAAGCAGGATATACGATTGTCTATAATGTAGACCGAAATTTTAAATGTTTGTTGAATTCTACTAGAATTGAAACGCTAGATACCGATGACTTGATACATTTTCGAAATGTTAAAGAAAAAACATTGTCGAATAAAATATCTCATGCGAAGGGTTTAGGTAAGTATTCATTAGAAACTTATATTGATAATATTCGTAAGGAAACAAGCTTTTTAAAACATAATGGAGGACGAAAGTATCGAATAAATAATGGTGAATTTATTAGTCAAATAGACGGGGTTTATTCTTATAGTTTCGATTTAGAGTCAGAATTATTTATTTCTGAGGATTCTCCTGTTACTGTAAAATTATCTGATAGAGAAGTTACTGGAACAGCCTTGTTGTGTGAAGGGTTTCAAATTGTTTTACTGCTAGACGAAAATATAGGTGAAAAAGTTAGTAGCGCTTTTATTTCTGTAGCACCTTGGAAGTTATTAAGTGCTTTGACGAATAGGTTAGATAAATTGAATTCTTCTCATAAAATTGCTTTGCAACTGATAAAAAATGATGTAGATCAAAGTAATAAAAAAATAAGTGATATTCCAATGGGACAGGATAAAGCAATGTCAATGGCATTATCGAATCCAATTAGCATTATTTGGGGACCTCCAGGGACGGGCAAAACATATACTATGGCTCAGATTGCGATTGATTTCTTAAAAAAAGGAAAAACTGTTTTAATGGTTTCGCATAGTAATATATCTGTTGATGGAATGATTGAAGAAGTATATAAACAAATCGTTACTGATCATAAAGATTTGGAAACTTCATATGTAAAAAAAGGTCTAATACTACGATATGGATACGTGCGCAGTCGCAGTTTATCTAATAATAATTATGTAGTTTCTTATAATGTCGCACTTGATAAAGATACTCGTTTAAAAGAACGAAGAAATAATTTGGTGGCGGAAAAAGAAAAATATAGTCGAAATTCTCCTGATAGAGTAAAAATCGAAAAAGAATTAAAAGAAATTAATTCAAAAGTAAAGTTATTAGAAACATCATTGGCATCTGATGCTAAATTGTTGGCTACTACTATTTCAAGAGTGTCGGTAAATTCAATTTTTGATGATAAAAAATATGATGTCGTTATGTTTGATGAAGTTAGTATGGCTTATGTACCACAAGTCATTGAAGCTGCTATGTTTGCTAAAGAACACTTTGTATGTGTAGGAGATTTTAGACAATTATCGCCTATTGCTCAATCTCCAGATTCTTCACATGTTCTTCAAAAAGATATATTTACGCAATTAGGGATTGTCGATGAAAAAGGTAATCTTTATTATCATCCCTGGATGGTAATGCTTAATGAACAAAGACGAATGCATAAAGATATCTCTAAATTTTCTAGTGAGTATTTTTATAATAATTTATTGAAAAATCACTCAAGTGTTGCCACAAGTCGAAATGAAATAGTTCAAAAGAAACCGTTTCCCAATGAAGCAATAACATTTGTTGATTTGACAGGTACGTTTTGTATCTGCGATAAAAACAGCGATCATTCTAGGTTTAATTTATTGAGTGCCTTTATTTCAATGCAAATAGCTTTAGAGGCTGTACAATCTGGACAAGAGAGCATTGGAATCATTACTCCATATCAGGCACAAAGTCGTTTGATTCAAGCAATGATTAGTGATTTAGGATCAAATATTAAGGGAAAAATTGCATGTTCCACCGTTCACCAATTTCAAGGATCAGAACGGGATGTAATAATTTTTGATGCAGTAGAAAGTCATCCTTTTAATACTCCTGGAGTATTAATGAATAAAAATGATAACGACACTTTGAACCGTCTAATAAATGTGGCTCTTACAAGAGCAAAAGGAAAATTTATTACGGTGGCAAATGGACGGTATTGGGAAAATAGATTTAAAGGTCTAAAACATGCGTATTATTTACTGATAAACTATATTGAAAAACATGGTAATTTTGTTTCAACAAAGAATCAAAGTTTATCAAACTATGTAAAGAATGAAGCGTGTGATAATAAATTAATCCAAAGCTATATTAATGGAGAGTATATAGAACAATTTTTAAAAGACATAAAAAAAGCAAGGGAAAGAATCATTATTTGTTTACCAGAAGGTGATTTGGATGAAGATTTACAGAAACAAATGATGTATGAATTTGATCAACTTAAAAAAAGAAACGTGGAAATTTTAGTTAAAACAAACGATTATAAAAATTTACCAAAAGAATGGAAATCTATTACATGGACAACTGAAAATTTCTTATTTCCAATTGTTTTGATTGATGATAAAAAATTGTGGTATGGACCTCCTGTGATTAAAGGAAAAATGATTGATAAAGAACGGAAATATTTAGTTACAACTAATGTTTTTTACAGGATAAAAGGAAAGAAAACCATTGAAATCATTAAATCGTTAACAGATATTGAATACCGGATATCCGATGGAGAAAAGAAATTATTAACGCATCATGAAAATGATTCTAAACAAGTAGTAGTCACTACAAAAAATAATAAGAAGAAAGTATTAGATGGTTTGGGCCTATATGTTCATGAAAATGTTATATGTAAAAAATGCGGAGAACCAATGAAGCTATTATTTAGTGCAAGAAATAAACCTTATATAAAATGTAATTGCTGTGGCAATACCGATTTTCTAGATGTTGATGTTGTAAATCAATATATAAAAGAAAATCATATTACTTGTCCATTAGATGGTCGTGAAATAGTTGCAAAAGTAAGTAAAAACGGATTATATATTCGATGTGAATTTGATCACTTTGTGAATATTAAAGATATTTAATGTTAGTAAAGTGGTTTTCAAGTAATTTATATTCTTAAATGGACCTCGACATTTATAGTTTTAACTGTTATAATCAAGATACATTGACGAGGAAGTTACTCTCATTTAATATGACAGGCTTAAGCTCGTTTGCATTTTTAGTAAGTATATCTGTATTTACTTTTTGCAAGCGGGCTTTTTTTAGTTGTTTGTTTAAAGGTTGTATAGATATGTCATTTAGTAGAGAGGAGGATATTTTATATGAGGATAAGTAAAATTCTAAACAATAATAGTGTTGTGGCATTGGATGATAATCATCAGGAAACGGTATTAATTGGTAAGGGTTTAGCTTTTAATAAAAAGGTTGGAGATCCGGTAAATGTAGCTGCTATTCAGAAAAAGTTTTGCTTATCGTCTCAAACTTTAAACACCAAATTTCAAGAAATATTGGTGAGTTTACCTTTAGAAGAAGTATCGGTTGTTTCAAAAATTGTGAATTACATGAAAATGAATATCAGCAAGAAAATAAGTGATGTGATTTATGTTTCTTTAAGTGATCATATTCATTATGCATTAAGAAACCATGCCAAGGGTATTGTCGTTAAAAATGGTTTAATGTTTGATATTATGCGTTTTTATCCTGATGAATATCAAATCGGATTAAAAGGTTTAGAAATTATTAAAGAAGAAACAGGTGTACAGTTATCGGTTGATGAAGCTGGTTTTATTGCGTTACATATTGTGAATGCCGAAACAGAACATGGCATTGGAACAGGTAAAGTAGAAAAATCAACGAAGATTATTAAAGAGGTATTGGATATTGTAACGAATTTCTTTGATACGGAAATCAATGAAGAATCCCTAACGTATTTCCGTTTTATTAATCACTTAAAGTATTTTTCACAGCGAATTGTTAGTAATGCGATTTTTGAAGACGATGAAAAGGATGAAGAATTATTGGATATGATGAAGATTACCTATGCACAGTCTTATATGTGTGCAACGAATATTCAAGAATTCATTCGTGCTAAATATAATGTTTCGATTGGTAAACAAGAATTACTTTATTTAGTTATTCATATACAAAGAGCAATTTTTCAAAAATAAGAGGAGAACTATATGGCAAAGTATGAACAATTATCAAACTTTATCATTTCTAATGTAGGTGGTAAAGAAAACATTGTGAGTATTACTCACTGTATGACGCGTTTAAGAATTAAATTAAATGATAAATCAAAGGCAAATATTAATGAATTAGAAAATAATAAAGAAATTATTTCTTGTCAAGAAGCTGAAGGAAAGCTTCAAGTTATCATTGGTACCCATGTTGGAGATGTATACGAAGATATTATTCGTATCATTGGTGACAATCAACAAAAAGATGATGAACCACAAGAAAAAGGATCATTCATTAATGTATTTGCCGCAACTATTACTAAAATCGTAGTACCTGCTTTAGGAGTATTATTAGCTTGTGGTATTATTTCTGGTTTGAACTCTGTATTAATGGCCACAGGAGTTATTACAGCAGATTCAGGAACATATATTTTATTAAATGCCATGGGAAATGCTTGTTTAACATTCTTCCCAGTTATTTTAGGATATACTTCTGCAGTGGCATTTGGTATGGATCCATTTGTGGGAATGATTTTAGGAGCTATTTTGATTTTCCCAAACATTGCTGTAGACATGAACGCAGGAGAAGCTTTATTTACTGTATTTGAAGGTACACCATTTGCGATGCCTGTATTTAAAACATTCTTTGGGTTACCAATTATTTTCCCGGCTAATGGATACACATCTACTTTAATTCCAATTATGTTGATTAACTTATTTGCGTCTAAAGTAGAAAAAGTATTAAAGAAGCATTTACCAGCTGTAACACAACAATTCATGACCCCATTTATTACAATTTTATTTGCTGGAGCAATTGGTGTGTTGGTCATTGGTCCTATTTCAATGATTCTACAAAACGGTTTACAAGCTGCTTTAACTTGGTTAATTGGAACTTCTAAGATTTTGGCATTTGCGGTGATTACTTTAATTTATCAACCATTAGTTATTTTTGGATTACATTGGCCATTAATCACATTAGGAATTATGGAATTCGCAACAGGTGGATGTTCATTAATCGTTGCTTCTATTTTTCCAGCTAGTTTTACACACATGGCAGCCTGTTTAGCAGTATTACTAAGAACAAAGAGTCCAAAGATGAAAAGCATTTCATTACCTGCTTTCCTTTCTGCTTGTTTTTGTATTATTGAACCATCTATTTATGGTGTTACACTACCAGTTAAGAAACGATTCGCTTACTGTATGGCAGGAGGATTAGTCGGAGGATTAATCTTAGTCTTAACAAATTCACCTATGTATGCGGTAAGTATGGGTGTTACAGGATTCATGGCGTTTGTGAATCCGGCTGTTGGAAACTTTACAGGTTTAATTTGGTGTCTAGTTGCTTGTTTGGCAGCCATGGCCGTTACTTTCACTTTAACTTGGGTAACATATAAACCAGGAGAAGACGGAAAAAACGAAGACGATGTAGTATATGAATCTACTAAAAATATCACTCACAAAAAAGAAGTTATTGCTTCACCGGTTTCTGGAGAAGTAAAAGCTTTATTCACAATGAAAGATGAAGCTTTCGCAAAAGGTTCATTAGGAAAAGGAGTATGCATTGTACCAGATGAAGGAAAAATTGTAGCGCCTTTTGATGGAACAATTGGAGCTTTATATCCTACTGGACATGCACTTTGTATTGAAAGTGAAAATGGAGCACAAGTATTGATTCACGTAGGAACCGATACATTTGATGTAAAAGAAAACATCTTTACGACTTTAAAGAAACAAGGAGATAAAGTAAAAAAAGGTGAAACATTAATCAAAGTTGATCTAAAGAAAATGAAAGAAATAGGATTGAATACTGAAACAGCGGTTGTTGTTACGAATTCGAATGATTATTTAGACGTAATCAATACCAATAAAAATCGCATTTCATGTAATGAACCATTGATGACAACTGTTATTTCTGATGTCTCCCTAGAAATGGCAAAGGCATAACATGAAAAAAAGAATTAAAGGATTGTTAATTGGATGTGCATATGGAGATGCGCTTGGAATGCCATCAGAAATGATGTCAAGAGAGACTCTAAACAAAGCCTTTCCTGATGGAGTTCATGATTTTTTAGAATCAACTCCTTATGATTTTATTGGAAGATCCTTTCAAAGAGGCGAAGTAACCGACGATACCATTAATACTTTATTAGTATGTGATTGTATTATTGAAAACAATGGACAATTTTGTACGAATCGATACATTGAATTGCTTCAAAACTGGGTAAAAGAAAACGGTGATAAAAATCCATATATTATGGGACCAAGTACAACTAAAGCTTTAAATGCGATAGCTAACGGTGCACCCATAGGAGAATCTGGTAAGTTTGGAACAACAAATGGATCAGCAATGAAAGTATCTCCATTGGGAATAATAACAGATTATCATAACTTAGATGAATTAGTAAAAACGGTAGAAAAACTATGTTTACCAACACATAACACTAACATAGCCATTACTGGAGCAAGTATTATCGCAGCTATATCGAGTTATGTTCTTCGTGGTGGAAAAGATATTGAAGAACTATGGAACATTAGCTATCAAACAATTGAAGCAGCTAAAGGATATGGAAACGATTTACCAGGTGCTTCTATGAAACGAAGATTAGAAATTCTTCAAAACTTAATTAAAACCAAAACACAAGAAGTGGTATTAGACGAAATCGAAAACGTATATGGAGCTAGTATGGAAACTATTGAAACAGTGCCAACTGTTTTAGCTCTAATCACATTAAGTCAATTCGATCCTATTAAATGTGCTAGGTTATCTGCTAATTTAAGTGGAGACACGGATACTATTGGAGCAATTGCCACTGCTATTTGTGGAGCTGTAAATTTCAACTTTACACAAGAAGATATTACTTTACTAGAACAAGTAAACAACGTTGACTTTGAAAGCTATGCCGATAAGTTGGTTAAGTTTATGTAGACATTAAGCGAGTCAGAAGGCTCGCTTTTTGAGTACATTTTTTAAAATATTATAAAAATATGACATTAAATGAGAAAAAATCTCATTTAGAGGTTGAAATGTTGATTTAGTTGTATTAAATTGAAGTAAAGAGGAAATAAAATATGTTGATTCAATTTAATTTTAAGAACTATAAATCATTTAAAGAAGAAGTAACACTGGATTTATCAGCTACTAAGATAACAGAATTTTCTGATCGAGTAGTTTCTATTGGAAATGAAAAAATATTACCGGTATCAGCTATATATGGAGCTAATGCCAGTGGTAAATCAAATGTATATAGTGCTTTTGAATATATGACGAATTATGTAGTTGATTCTTTTAAGTATGGAGACGAAGAAGAACACTTTGATCAATTTAAGCCTACTCCTTTTTTATTTGATACAACTTCTCCCAAAGAAAGTTCTAGTTTTGAAGTGTATTTCACAATTCCTAATGATAAAAGTGAAAAAACATATAACTATGGTTTTTGTGTGGATGCTCAAGGTGTTACAGAAGAATGGTTAAACAGTAAAGCCAAAACTTCTAAGAAATATAAAACGATTTTCTATCGTGGAGAAGATGAACTGGATTTATCTGGTTTTCCTAAAAGTAGTCAAGGTAATATCCAGGTTGCTTTAGAAAAACAAGTTCTTATTGTTTCTTTAGGAGCTAAGTTAAAAATAGGTAAATGTAAAGTTATTCGAGATTGGTTTATTGATAATAGATTTGCAGACTTTGGAAATCCATTTACTAACTATTGGATGTCTCGTCGTTTACCAAAAGGATTTGTGACAGATAAACAAGTACAACAAAAAGTAATTGATTATTTTGCTTCGTTTGATGAACATATTCAAGATTTTAAAATTGAACAAGTTCCTCAAGAAAATGATTCCAAACAAAATCAATATAAAATTAGTGCCCTTCACAAAGTAATTGACTCTGATTCTTATGCCGAGATTCCACTTGAATCAGAATCAGGAGGAACACTAAAAATGTTTGCCTTATATCCAGGACTACAAGAAGTACTTGAAAAAGGAAGTGTGTTTATAATCGATGAATTAAATGCACGTTTACATCCATTACTAGTACGCAATTTCTTGCTTACGTTCTTAAACCCGGAAATGAACAAAAACCATGCTCAACTTATTTTCACTACCCATGATACATGGCAATTATCAAATCAGTTATTACGGCGTGATGAAATCTGGTTTGTGAAAAAAGATGAAAGTGGTATATCTACTCTTTATTCATTAGCCGATTTTGTAGATGAAGATGGGGACCGTATTCGTAAAGATGAAAGTTATGAAAAGAATTATTTATTAGGAAAATACGGAGCTATTCCAAGTCTGAAGAGTATAAGTGTACTTGATGAAAAATAAATAAAATATAACCCAAGGGTAAGATGTTTTTATATCTTTTCCTTGGGTTTTATTGTTTTTTAATTCTTTCATTGATTTAGATATAGAAGAATATTTTAGTGCAGAATGATCATGAGCTAATTTCTTGTCTATAATAAAAAGTCCCACCGGGTTGCGCATTCTTACAAGTAAGACTAAGCGTGGTGAGTTCTGTCATTTGTAGTTTACTAATATAAATTAGAAATGTCAAAGGAGTTCTTTTAATTGTAATTATTACATGTATTAATGTAACTATATGCCTATTGTGTTTGTAAATAATACGATAAAATGGAGTTAAGTAGGGTGTGGATAATATGAAGAAAGAAGTAGAACAATTATTAGAAGAAACGACAAAATTAGATTTTCCGTTTCTTTCAAAAAAAGAAACAAAAGAACAAATAATTAGAGATAATAAACGGTATTTTGAAGATAAGTTAAAATCTATTTTCAAAACTAAATATATAAATAGTGAGCTTATTGAAGAGGTATGGAAGCAATCGGTTGATTATGCTCAAAAACAATTTAAATCATTGCCTGAAAAACAAAGAATTAATGGATTTTATTTGCAGGAACTTATGCATTACTATGTTGAGCAGTTAAGTGCTATTTTAGAAGCAAGTTTGGAGGATTAATAATGGATAATATTCATGAAGAAAAAATAGAATTAATGCGCAAATACTTAGGAAGAATTGCGAATGGTTTTGACTATCACATCAAAGGAGAGATTCCTAGTAAGAAAATTGATAATGCATTAAAGAAATTTGCTTATGGTATGGATAGAAAGACAATAATTGGTTTCTATGATACGACTGTTATAGGTAGTGGTAAAAATGGATATATTTTTACTGATGATAAAATGTATTATGTTGATACATTGGAAAAGCCAAAAAAGTTATGGTATGACGATATTAAATCAATGAGAATAACTGATATGGATAAAGAAGATAAGGAGCGAACTTTAGAAATAATTCAGTTTGATGGAACTGAAACAATAATTAAAAGTTCTTTTGTTAATAAGACACCATTGATGGAGTTCTTAGAAGAAATTAAAAATTATGATGCATCATTAAAACAATCAAAAATGACCATAAAACAAGAAAAAACAAATAATCAATTTGCTGAGTCAGGTGGATTAGGAGTTGGGGCGTATCGAACAGTAAATAATCAATACGATGAAGAAAAATTCCATGCTAGACAAGGCCATGGTTTTGCGGCAGAAAGAGCAAACACTCTTTATGATAAGTTAAAAGGACATGATGCAAAAATTGTTGGAGATGATAATGCTAAAAATGGTGCGGATAGGATTGTAGATGGAGTATATATTCAATCTAAATATTGTGCAACTGGATCTAGATGTATCAATGAATGTTTTGAAGAAGGCGGAAAAGGTTCATTTAGGTATATGATGGATGGAAAACCAATGCAAATTGAGGTTCCTTCAGATAAATATGCTGATGCAATACAAGCAATGGAAGAAAAAATACGAAATGGACAAGTAAAAGGAGTTACAGATCCAAATGAAGCCAAAAACATTGTTAGAAAAGGAAATTTCACATATGCTCAAGCTAGAAATATTGCTAAAGCGGGAACAATTGAATCTTTAACATATGATTCAGTAAACGGAATAATCACGGCATCATCAGCTTTTGGAGTAACAGCCATTATCTCTTTTGCTACTTCAGTTTGGAACGGTGAAGACTTTGACAATGCCTTGAAAATAGCTACATATTCGGGATTAAAAGTAGGCGGAACTGCATTTATTACATCTGTTTTAGCTGCACAATTATCGAAAGCTGGATTAAATAGCGCTTTAGTAGGAAGTTCCGAAGCCTTAGTTGCGATGATGGGACCTAAAGCATCAGCAGTAATCATAAATGCATTTAGAAGTGGTTCAAAAATTTATGGTGCAGCTGCGATGAAAAGTGCAGCTAAACTATTTAGAGGAAATGCGATAACAGCAGGAATTACGTTTATGGTTCTTTCCTCATTAGATGTAGCTGATATATTCAGAGGACGAATTTCAGGGAAACAATTGTTTAAAAATATGGCTGGAACAGCAGCAACAGTTGGTGGCGGAACTGGTGGTTGGATTGCAGGAGCAGCGGCAGGTTCTGCAATTCTACCTGGTGTAGGAACTGTCATTGGTGGTTTAGTAGGTACTATGGCAGGTGGATCATTAGCAGGAAAAGCAACGAATGATGTTATTGGAAAATTTGTTGAAGATGATGCTGATGAAATGGTTGAAATAATTGAATCTGTATTCACTGATATGGCATCGGAATATTTACTTAACAATAAAGAAGCGGAAAAAGCAGTAGACAAATTAAGAGATAAACTTACTGGTAAAGTATTAAAAGAAATGTATGCAAGCGACAATAGAAAGAAATTTGCTAGAAAATTATTAACACCAATAATTGAAAATGAAACAGCAAAGAGAGAAGTTATTCATGATCCTTCTGAAGAACAAATGCTTGTTAGTATACAATCAGTATTAGAAGAAATAAGCGATACATTGATAGAAGAAGGATATGAAGTTGCACTAGCATAAATAAATATCTAAATATTAAAGAGGTACTTTAAAATTGGATGAGGTCGACTGAAATCTGGTTTTAAAATTCATGAGGTCATGAAACCTCACAACCGTTTATAAGTGAATCAAAGGTCTGTTTAAGACAGGCCTTTTTTTTCGTGCCTTTATGGGGCTTTGCCCCGAGCCATTTCATGGCTCTCCCCAGGATTTTCTTGCGGTAGCCGCTACCAAAAAGGGAAAAGGACCACCGTTATGAAGTGAATCCTTTCCTTTTTGTGTAGCGACTTCTGTTTTGCGAGTATCTATATTTATAAAAAATGTATAAAATTTTGGTTAAAAAAAATTAAAAAAAATGAGTATAAGAAAATGTATTTGAAGTCACATAAACTTCAATAAAAAGAAAAGATCCAATAGATGAAATGAGCAAGTATACTGGTTACCTTGCTTCTATGGACTGCCACAATATCGTCGCCCATTTGTAATAATATAATTTAAAATAAAAATTGATTAACTTCATTGTTGGATTGCAGATTGTTATTGGGACAACATATCTCATCTATGGAGCTGCAACATCACAAAACAGAAGTTATTTACAAATGTGTTGTATATAGATATAAAATCATAGTTTTTTGAAAAAATAAATATAAAATTTAATATAAAGTTTTATAGAATATAATAAAAATGATTCAAAATGCATCAGTAATAGTCAAAAAAAGACCTCATCAAAATTTAAAGGATGGAATGTTCCTTGGCAAAAAAACATCATGGATTTTAAAGGCTCATACCATCCTCATCCAATTTTAAATATTCATTAAAGAAAGCAAACTTTGAAATAGAGGTTTGTTTTTTTTGAACTGAAAAATTTATATTGAATAAACATACGGGGGGGGGAAAATGATTTTGCAGATAAAAAAATTAGATAATTTAATACTGAAGCATAATATGGGATTTCTTTTACTGAAATCTTAGTATGAAATGGAGAAATAAGTATGGGAAATAGTAGAGATGATAGCAGTTGGGATTGGTCAAAAGAGCCTGAGAATTATGAAGAATGGTTATTAGCTTCTAATTGTGAGGATAATCCAACTAATAAAGAATGGTATGAATGCGAGATTGAAAAAAGAGCTGAATTTATAGATAAGCATAAAGATTGGTGGAAAAAATTCTAATGTATCGAAGCAATGACAATTGTTGTCATGGCATATAAATTTTT
>NZ_JBJEEX010000134.1:0-4383 GCF_051873495.1 Floccifex sp. | reverse complement strand
AGAGTCAACACTTTTTTATAAAAAAAGTATCTTTTTTTGTGTTTTTTATGATTTTTACTAAAAAGGCCACTTTTTTTTTAAAAGTGACCAATTATTTAGCATTTAGGGTTTCTTACATATGCTTTAATTACTTTTATTTCTTTATTTTTGCTTTCACCGTATGGACGAATCGTATATTCTTCTATCGATGCTGGAATGATGAACGTTTCTGCATAATGAACTACAAATGGTTCAAACGCATTTGTTGGACTTTCTACGATTGCTTCTATTCCATCGATAAGATTCAACTGATTTACTGTTCCATTTGTTTTATGATATGAAGTATCTTTGATAGTATATCTTCTCGTTTCTATAAATTCCAATTCATGAAGCCCTGTATGTTCTATCTCACAATTATTTCCTTCTTCTGTTACTGGATATGTCGCATTTACTAAGTTTTCTTTAAGCCATCCTGTAGTACGATTCCATTGAATAACATTTTTTCCGTGTTCTACATTAATTGGACGAGGTTTTCCATCTAAACCAACTCTTCCCCAGTCCCATAATTTATAAGTAAAAATATATGGCGTTGCACTAATTTCTAAGACCATTGCACCAGCACCTGAACAATGACATGTTCCAGCTGGAATTAAGAAATGATCATGTTTTTTAGCTGGAAATTTATTAATGTATTTCTCTGCATCAAAAATGATATTTCCTTTTTGTGCTTCTCTTAAATCATCAATCATTTCATTTGGATTAATTCCTTCTTTTAATCCAAGATATACACATGCATCCTCGGTAGCATCTAAAATGTAGTAACTCTCATCTTGAGTATAAGCCATTCCATAGTTCTTTCGTATATATTCAGTTAAAGGATGAACTTGTAAAGAAAGATTTTGTCCTTCGATTGTATCTAGGAAATCAAATCGTATTGGATACTCAGCACCAAAACGTGCATATACTTGTTCTCCCAATAATTGTTTAGGTTTATATAAGACTAAGTCCATTGCAGGTAATTCAAATACAACATCATCATAATCGAACAAAATACTATTTTCTTCTGGAACTCCATCAAAACTCCAAGCATAGTTAATTTCATTTTTATCTAAATTACACACTTCTTTCATCCATTGTCCACCCCAAATTCCTGGATCAAAATAAGGAACTGTTCTAAAAGGTGTTTTAGATAATTCATCTAAACTATATCTAAAAGTATCACCTGAAATCATTTTTGGATCATTGGCTTTATTTGTATCCACAACATAATCAAATTTATTAAAATTTCTTTCTTTATGTTTATCAGCAATACGCCATTCAATGAAGTATCCTCTTTTATTTTTCTTTAGGATTTCTTCATTTTCATTGTTTGCTTTATAATTTGGCATTCCCTTACGATAACGTAATTGAATTTCCCATCTAGCCATATCAAAGTAAACATAAATATCGCCTTCAGTAACTAATGATGCGCCAACACCACAAACAATTGTTAAACCTTGATTATTAAGAATACTTTGTTTTGTTTCTTCTAATTTTGCTTCATCAATAAAATCAATAAAATCACCGAAATACATTTTCCCAAATGTACGATCATCAGTAAGATAATACTTTAATTGTTCAGTAATTGTTTGTCCATCTTTAAAAATATTAATTGTTTCAATAACTCTATTCGGATTTAAAGAAGTAACTAAATTCATCGCTTCGTCTTCATTGACCCCAGGATAGTAATCAAATACAAGAATACAATTTTCTGTTATTTTGGATTGTAATTCTTGTTTAATTTCGTCATATCCATGAAATGCATGATGATTATATATCTTCTTCATTGGGAACTTATCATATTTAGATTTAAAGTTTAAGTAGCTCATATTTTCACCTCTTGTTAAATGTTATAACATTATAATTTATAAATCAAGTGAAAATAAAAAAAATCCCTTGTTCAATTGAACAAGGGAATAATTTGAGTATTAAATTAAATTATTTAATATCTACAGTAGCTCCAGCTTCAACTAATTTAGCTTTGATTCCTTCAGCTTCTTCTGGAGAGATGTTTTCTTTAATTGCAGCAGGACATCCGTCTACTAATTTCTTAGCATCAACTAATCCTAATCCTGTGATTTCACGAACGATTTTGATAACGTTAACTTTAGAAGCTCCGAAGCTTGTTAAAGTTACAGTTACTTCACTTGGTCCTTCGTCTTTTGCTTCTTCAGCTGGAGCAGCAGCAACAGCAGCAGCAGCAACTACACCGAATTTTTCTTCGATTGCGCTTACTAATTCATTTAATTCTAAAATTGTAGCTTCTTCTAAGTATGCAAGAATTTCATCTTGAGTTAATTTAGCCATTTTTATTTCCTCCTATATGTTTATTTTTTGCAGATTATTCTGCAGCAGCTTCTTCAGCTACTTGTGGTTCTTCTACCACAGCTTCTTCAACTTTTACAGTTCCATTTTCTTTTGCTTCAGCTAATGCTTTAATTGTCATAGCAAATTTAATAACAGGAGCATTTAAGCAAGAAGCAAATTTAGCTAACATACCTTCTTTGTTTGGTAAGTTAGATAATGTTTTGATAGCATCTTCGTTTAATACTTGACCATCAACAATACCGTTCTTTAAAACCAACTTGTCGTGTGTTTTAGCGAATTTAGCTAATACACGAGCTGGAGCAACGGCATCCTTACCGAATGCGAACGCATTAGGACCAACTAAAGTTTCACTGAACCCTTCATAACCTAATTGATCTGCAGCACGACGTACGATTGCGTTTTTATAAACTGTCATTTCTACGTCTTCTTTACGTAATGCACGACGTAATTCAGTTACTTCTGCAACTGATAACCCACGGTATTCACATACAACTACTGAGCTACTAGCTTGCATTCTTTCAGCTAAGGCGTTTACGTTGGCTTCCTTTTGTGCAAGGATATCTTTATTCATTCGTTCCACCTCACTCTTTCTATATTGTAACAATATTCAAAAGAAAACTCACACCAAAGGTGTGAGTAATATGAAAACATATTTCTACATCAACCCTCGGTAACAAATTAAGCATAAAGCAGTTACTGTCTTTGGAATATTGATAACAATCTTATTTTACTGGTATTCTAACTATTTTTCAATAATTACAGGTACACCAGGACCCATTGTTGAAGAAAGAACAACTTTCTTCATGTATGCACCTTTTACAGCAGCAGGGCGTGCTTTAGCAATAACCCCATAAATAGCGTTAAAGTTTTCAACTAATTTTTCATTATCGAAACTTGCTTTTCCGATAATAACGTTTAAGTTACCTTCACGGTCTACACGGTAAGTAACTTTACCTTTTTTAACTTCGTCAATAGCTTTAGCTACATCCATAGTTACAGTTCCAGTTTTAGGGTTTGGCATTAAACCTTTAGGTCCTAATACACGACCTAATTTACCTAATTTACCCATCATGTCTGGAGTAGCGATTAATACATCAAAATCGAACCATCCTTTAGCGATTTTTTCGATTAAATCTGTATCACCAACAAAATCAGCACCAGCTTCTTGAGCTGCTTTTGCTTTATCACCTTGAGCTACAACAGCAACAGTTTGAGTTTTACCTGTACCATTTGGTAATACCATAGCTCCACGGATTTGTTGATCAGCGTGACGTGGATCAACATTTAAACTAAAGCTTAATTCGATAGTAGCATCGAATTTTACAGTAGATGTTTGTTTAACTAATGCAACTGCTTCTTCAATTGAATAAGAACGGTTTTTATCAACTAATTTTGCAGCTTCAGCATATCTTTTACTAATTTTTGCCATTGTTGCCCCTCCTATTCAAATCCTTCAATTTTGATACCCATATTACGTGCAGTTCCTGCAACGATACGCATAGCAGCATCAACATCATTTGCATTTAAGTCTGGCATTTTGTATTCAGCGATTTCTCTTAATTGATCAACTGTAATTGTACCAGCAACTTGTTTTTGGTCACCACTTGCAGTAGAGATTCCAGCAGCTTTCTTTAATAAGTTAGCAGCAGGAGTAGTTTTTAATACGAATTCAAAACTCTTATCTTCATATGCTGTGATAACAACAGGAACAATATCCCCTTTACGGTCTTTAGTTGCATCATTGAATGCAGTACAGAACTGAGGCATATTGATACCAGCACTTGCTAGTGCAGGACCTGGTCTAGCTCCACCTGCTTGGAATTGCAACTTACAAACTTTAGTAACTTTTTTCTTGCTCATAAGACAACCTCCTATATAAAGTCTTATGCAGTGGTTTTCGAATGGTTACTCATTCTCCCACGCATGCCATACTATTCTATATTAAAAGAATCAATATTGCAATAATAAATTTAATTTTTTTTCATAAAAAAAAGGATCCGGCAACGTGCTATGTTCGCAGGGGCAAGCCCAACTATT
>NZ_JBJEEX010000133.1:0-4392 GCF_051873495.1 Floccifex sp. | reverse complement strand
ATATATTTTCAAACTTTTTCATAAATTCTATTGATTTTTATATAGTTAGCTTTCACTTTTGATTAATTTTTTCCAATTCTTCAATCATTAATTTTTCTATTTTTTTAATATCTGGCTGAGTCGGAGTAAAGCGGACACCATTACGTAATAAATTAATTACTTTATGAGCTTTTTTGTCAATTTCTTTTATTGTATTTTTATCATAAATTCTTACAATTTGTCCTCCTTTAATGTACGCTTGTTCAATGTAATGATTTGTAACAGGAAACATATCTTGTAATAATAGAACTGTTTTTTTATTGAATACTTTTGCTATTAAAATTGTATCATTAGGTTTATGTTGTTTATTTTTGTTTTCAATGATTCTTTCAAATTTTTCTATTTTTGAGCTACAAGGAATTAACCAAATTAATTCTGTTTTGTCATCATAAAATGCAAAATAATGAGGCCGTTTACTTTTTTCATAATTCATTTTTAAATAAGGATCATTCACTTTCTCAAAAAATTCATCGGCTACAAAGTAAAAAGCTCCTTTTAATAATTCCATAATAAATTCCTTTCTTACAAATTAAGCCTCTTACCGTTGAGAGCAAGAGGCTTAAAAATACTTTTTCACGGTCTATTTATGATTCGCATGACCGGAAGCGAACTACGTTTTCACGGTCTATTTATGATTCGCATGACCGGAAGCGAACTACTTTTTAGATAGAACTCTATCTATCTTTATAGTAGAAAAAAAGCTATCGTTTGTCAATTGAAAACCCGTATAGAAATCTACACGGGTTAAGGCTTATTCGATTTCATTTATTTTATTTAGGACACGAGTTTGTACTTCAAGATAATAAATTAGTTCATCATCGTTTAAAGAATCTTCATCAATTTCATCTAGTTTTTTACATGCATCGTTATATTTTGTCATATATTCAACATATTGCTGCAACAAGGTACTTGTATCTTGTGATTCTTGATATGTTTTCATGAACTCCACATATTCGTTCATAAAGATTTCATAGCTATCCAATGCTTCTTTTATTTCAGGACGAATGCCATTGGCAATAGGTGTTTGTTCCTCAACAATATTTTCTTGTTTTTCTTCCTGAATATCGACAATATCAGGTTGTTCAGGTTGAGTAGGTTGTTTTGGTTCATCACATCCACTTAATACACTTAGGGCAAGTGCACTCGTTAAAATCATCATTTGTCTTTTCATATACGTTCTCCTTTAAATGAAGGAAGTGTTTCTAATTTTTTTATAGTGAAGTCAGCATTTGTTCAATGATTTGAATCATAGATTCATTTTTAATTATTTCTTGATTAAGTTTTTCTTTACGCTTTAATAACGCATCTTTTAATTCTGTACCAGAATCATCTATTATATTTTTTATTTCCTTTAGTGAAAAACCCATATCCTGAAATAACTTAATTTGTTTAATTCTTTTTATGGTTTCTTGGTCATAGAGCAAGTAACCACGATTGTTTTTACCAGATGGTTTTACTAATTGTTCTTTTTCATAGCCTTGTATAGCTCGTCTGGAAATATTTAATTGTGTACAAACTTCTTTTAGTGTTAAATCCTTCATTCTATCCTCCTAAAATCCTAAAATTGCACGCAACGTGCAGTCAAATAAAAAAACACTTCCTACTATGGGAAATGTTTTTTTCGCGAGGATAAATTAAAATTTGGAAAAAATATGCATAGATGCATATAATTCCCAGGAAAAATATGCACGCATGCATATTTCTTCCAGTTATATCATATTGTTTATACGACTTTGGAAAAAAGGAATTGGAGCAACAAATCCATTGGTTCCATTCATAATTAAGCTATTTCCAATTTTTTAACACCCTGACAAAGTTCTTTTTCTTCTTTTGATATAGGATTGGTGATTAAAACATCATAGTCACTAAACTTGGCAAACGTATAGGTTCCTTGTTTACGAAACTTAGAAGCATCACATAATAAAATTTTTTGTTTGGATTTCGATAGGACTTGTTGTTTGATCAACATTTCTTCTAAGGAAAACGTAGTAGGTCCGCCAGTATTTAAAAAACCATCGCATCCCATAAAAGCGGTATCAATTTGAATCTTTTCTAACGTCTGCATCGCAAAGACACCTACCATTGATTTTCCTCTTTTTTGTAGCTTTCCACCTAAAAATAATAAATCATGTTTTGTATTCGAAATAACTTGGGCGATGGCTAAGGAATTTGTCACAATGGTTAGGTTCTTTTTTAGTGGTAAATATTTACATAAAGCTAAAGTCGTTGAACCTGGATCTAAAAAGATAATGGAATTATCTTGGATATAGTCTAATGCTTTTTTGGCAATTTGTTCTTTTTCCTTGATGTGTTCTCCCATTTTAATATCTAAAGGAAGTTGATTATAATCTTGATTAACTTCGGCTATTCCATGTTTTTTGGTGATTAATTGTTGTGATTCAAGAATAGATAAATCTTTTCGAATGGTTTCGGAACTCACTTTAAATTCACTGGCTAAATCGACAATACGTACACTATTTTCATTTAATATTTTTTGATAGATTTGATCTCTTCGATTTTTGGTATTTCTTGGCATTTTGTCTCCTTTTTCTTGGAAAAACTTTGTTTATTCTTTTATTTCCAACATTATAACATTGTATATATTGGAAAACCAAGTTTTGATATTGTTTATATTTTAAAATCATTTATATTTAAAGTACCAAAAGAAAAGAGGAGTATATATGAAACTACAAGTTGCCCTAGACACATTAACACTAGACGAATGCATTACATTATTAGAAGAAACAAAAGGATCTGTTGATATTGCCGAGGTAGGAACACCATTTGTGATTGAAGAAGGAATGGTTCCTGTTCGTGAATTCAAAAAGCGCTTCCCTGAAATTGAAGTATTAGCCGATGCCAAAATCATGGATGCTGGAAAATACGAAGCTGATAAATGCTTTGATGCCGGTGCCGATATCGTAACAGTATTGGGAGTAAGCCACGATGAAACAATTAAAGGTGTTGTGGAAAGTGCGAAAAGCCACGGAAAGAAAGTTATGGTTGATATGATTGCGGTCAGTGATTTAAAACAAAGAACTATCGAAATTGATGCCATGGGAGTTGACTACATTTGTGTACACACTGCCTTTGATGTACAAGCATTAGGACAAGATCCATTAGATGATTTAAAAACCGTAAACAGTGTCATTAAAAATGCCAAAAGTGCTGTAGCAGGTGGAGTTAAACTTAAAACCGTTGATGCCATTGTCAATGAAGGATGCGAAATCGTAGTTGTAGGAGGAGCAATTTGTAACGCACAAGATCGTAGCGCCTATGCCAAAGAAATTAAGGATCATTTAAAATAGGAGGAAACATGAATAATAGAGATTATGCCAGTGTCGTTTTAAACGAACTACAACACACTTTATCAAGAATTGATATCGATAAAGCCAACCAATTCGTAGAATTAGTAGACCAAGCCGATGAAGTATTCTGTGCTGGAGCCGGTCGTTCAGGATTTCAAATTAAAGGATTTGCGATGCGTTTAATGCACATGGGCGTACACAGTTATGTAGTAGGAGAAACTTGTACACCTAATATTAGAGAAAACGGATTATTAGTCATTTGTTCAGGTTCAGGAGAAACTAAGAGTTTAGTAAACCATGCCACAAAAGCCAAAGAAGTCGGAGCTAAAGTCGCTTTAATTACGATTAATCCCGAATCAACAATTGCTAAAATGGCAGATGTCGTCGTTGAAATCAGTGCTCCAAGTCCAAAGAGTGCCAAACAAGGAGACATTAAATCGATTCAACCAATGGGTTCTTTATTCGAACAATCTGAAGGAATTTTCATGGACATTGCGATTATGATGTTGATGGAAAAGAACAATATGGATAGTGACACAATGTTTGGACGTCACGCTAATATGGAATAATAGGAGGAGAAGGGAATGAGAGCAGAATTAAATAAATATATTGAAAAACCATGGGGATATGAAAAATGGATTGCGGTTACCGATCACTATGCATTAAAAGAAATCTTTTTAAAGAAAGGATGTCGTACTTCACTTCAATATCATAACTATAAAGAAGAACATAGTTATGTATTATCAGGACAATTATCAATTGAAGAAGACAACATCAATAAAGAAATGGAAACCAATGTCTACAATCCAGGTGATATTATCCATGCTTTACCTACATATAAACACCGCGTAACAGCTCTAGAAGACTCTGTTTTTATTGAAGTGAGTACACCTTACTTAGATGATGTTGTTCGTGTAGAAGATGATTATAATCGTCAGTGAAATCCCACTTTACTTTTGCCACTATTTTAGTGGCTTTTTTAATATTAAAAAAAAAAGAGGCTGTAACAGTTAAATAGCCTGTACAAAAAAGGATAGCTGACTCA
>NZ_JBJEEX010000132.1:2801-4420 GCF_051873495.1 Floccifex sp. | reverse complement strand
GCAAAATATAACCCCTCGAATAAAATAAAACGAGGGGTTTGTCAACAAACTGAAACAAGGATATATAACCATCCTTGTCCTTTAATTTTATTAAATTGTATCTCGAACCATCATTAATGTATATCCAAGTAAGTTTTTACCTTTCCAAGCCAATACATTAAATCGTTCTTTATCATGCATTGATAAACCAATTCCCCATACTAAATCAGATACAGCACATTCAGCTAGTAAAGAATCATTAGTACTTTTAAGTTTATTTTTTAATTCTTCATTTTGACTAAACTTTGCCAATAATCCTTTATACACAATAATTTGACGAACACCATTCCAGAAACTTTCATTATATCCATATACCATTCGTCCCAATGCTTTAATTTCTTCTACATCATCTGTTTTTAGTATTTTAGAAGCAGTTTCTTCATCATTAAAAACAACAGCTTTAGAATACATCATATATTGTTCCATAGAAGAAAAACTAATTCCATCTATCTCAAAACTAGATAAATACCAGTTACTTAAATATCCATTCTCTTCCTCTGGTTTATGAAAACATATAACTTTTTGATCATTAAATTTTGTAGTCATTATAAATACTCCTTCTTTAACTAGATTAATTATACATTAATTAAAATATAAGTTAAAATAGATATACACTAACTCGTGAAGGATAAAGGCTGGGTTCTCGAATGAGAGTAGGTTTTAAACCAAGAATTCCTTTGACCCTGGGGTTAGTGTATTTTTTTATAAATTAATTAACTCTTCAATCATTTCATAATATTCACTTTTAATTAAATGAACTCTTCTAAATTGTTTTATAAAATCTTTACACATTTCATGTGATATATAAGGTTGACCACATTTTATCTTGTCTATCCTGATATCAACAGTTAATTTATTATTGCAATAATCTTGTGGTGAATTTGTAAGAATATATGGTCCCTTTACAACAGTTCCAAAAGCACATATTCCACTTTTATATTTTTTATTTTGCGAACCAACATGAAACAAAACGATATCTCCTAGATGCATCGACTTAACAGCTAAAAAAGGTTCAACATGACCAATATTATTGACTTTTTCAAATATATTCCATTGATTAACATTTACCGGTTCAAAGTAATACATATGCAACTCTTCCTATCCATTTTAATTTTTTAAATCATTAAAAATCACCATAAGATAATTTACTTTTGCTCTAGCGAAAAAATTGATGGTAACAAAACAAATGTAACTCCTTCTCCCCAAGTAGTAAAGTTTTGTTCTAGCGAAAAAATTGATGGTAACAAAACTGATCAATGCATTTACAAGCGCGGTAAGTAGTTTTGTTCTAGCGAAAAAATTGATGGTAACAAAACGTGGATGGTCAGGGACATGGCGAAAGTTATGTTTTGTTCTAGCGAAAAAATTGATGGTAACAAAACTATTAATATCTTTTGTACTAGGAACGTAAAGTTTTGTTCTAGCGAAAAAATTGATGGTAACAAAACTTGTATTTACAGGAATTGCAACAACGCATAGTTTTGTTCTAGCGAAAAAATTTATGGTAACAAAACGTCAGTTGTTGCGGATAAATCGACACCTGCGTTTTGTTCTAGCGAAAAAATTGATGGTAACAAAAC
>NZ_JBJEEX010000132.1:0-2701 GCF_051873495.1 Floccifex sp. | reverse complement strand
GTTTTGTTCTAGCGAAAAAATTGATGGTAACAAAACTGGTGAAGGAGCGGTTTCAAGCTTAGCAACGTTTTGTTCTAGCGAAAAAATTGATGGTAACAAAACGAGTAAATACAGAATCAACTTTATAATTATTGTTTTGTTCTAGCGAAAAAATTGATGGTAACAAAACATTCTTCAAAGCCATTGCGAATGTATGATTGTTTTGTTCTAGCGAAAAAATTGATGGTAACAAAACTGGTGAAGGAGCGGTTTCAAGCTTAGCAACGTTTTGTTCTAGCGAAAAAATTGATGGTAACAAAACTCGGATAATTGAAGTATGTTCTTATGATGTGTTTTGTTCTAGCGAAAAAATTGATGGTAACAAAACCTCAAACTTATGATATCACAATTTGAAGTTAATAAAATTATTTAATTACTTCA
The DNA here is from genome assembly GCF_051873495.1 of Floccifex sp. Taxonomy (NCBI): domain Bacteria; kingdom Bacillati; phylum Bacillota; class Erysipelotrichia; order Erysipelotrichales; family Erysipelotrichaceae; genus Floccifex; species Floccifex sp. The sequence goes on along the minus strand of NZ_JBJEEX010000132.1, from coordinate 2,281 downwards.
ATAAGAGAAATGTTGAATGTCATTGATTAATTCTACTTTTTGTTTAGCGTACTTTTCTTTTATATATTTATATAATTTCATTTCTACCTCCTGACAGGTCAATAATTTGCCTGTTTGTTCACCAAAATACTCATATACTAAATCAAAATTGGCAAGATCTAATACGATATCCTCAAATAATGCAATTTGATTTAAATCAAATTCATCGTTCAAATAAGATGTTGAAATTAAAACAAAGGAATTTGTGAGATTACTACAATAATCCAAAATTGACTTTGTGATTAATCCAGAATCAATTATTACTATATAATTTTCAATTGATTTGTTTTTTCTTTGAATGTAATTGATTAACTTTAATTGAAGCAACGTTAACTCTTCAATTGAAAAATCATATTCATCTTTCTGATATTCGTCATAGTAATAAGGATTCATTAATTTTATTAACTGCTTTGTATTCATTGAATTAAATTCAACTTGAAATTCATCATCTTCATTTAATTCTTCTGCTAACGATTCAAACAGAATGTCAATTGTATTTATAGTTTCCCAATAATCTGTCAATCCAAGTTTTGCTTCAAAATATTTTGAAAGATTTGATCTTGTTCCTAATTTGCATTCTTCATTTAGAGAAAATTCATTGTTCACAATAAATAACATTGAACGTTTTAAATTTAATTCTTGATTATCAATAAGGACTTTTGTTTTAAGATTATTTTCTTCTCTGTATTCACTTTTAGCTGGATTAAAATATAATTTAAGCATTTGAATTAATTCGTGTTTCTTTTGTGTATTTTTTCCTAGTAGATACTTTACTTGATTTAGTTGAAGTTCAAAACAATTGTTTCCGTCTGTAATAGTCAATGTATTCATATTTTTATAAACGACTCACTATTAACTATTTCTTCTTGGATTGATTTACCACCAAGGATAATTTCTATTTTTGCATATTGTTTTTCTGTCACCATTAAGATTCTAATTTGTCCTTTTGGCGGAACATTCTTTTGAAGAATATTTACATGTTTAATAGCTGCTTCTCTGTTTGCAAATATCTTACAGTAAACAGAATATTGCATCATTATGTATCCATTCTCAATTAAATATTTTCTAAATACTGCATAATTTTTTCTATCCTTTTTGGTTTTTACAGGTAAATCAAAAAATAGTACTAATCGCATAAAATCATATGTCATTTGGATATATCACTGGGTCAGGAAACAAAATACCTTCATCATCTTCATCAAAGTATCTAAAAATAGAGTCCAAATACAATCCTATTGCATTGGCAATAGTTTGCTTTCTATGATCAATCATTATTTTATTATTTGTTAAATTAATCAAATCTTCACGATGTTGTTGCTTAAATAAAATTTCATCCGTTAAATTGTTATATACATAGTTATCAACGATTGGTCTGAAAACTTCAATAATATCATCACTCAAATTAAACATATTATTTTTTCCTCTATGGAATATTCCTAAATTAGGAAGATATCCTTTTGCAACTATGATTGATGTAATCAATGAGCGAAATATACTATATCCATAGTTTAATCCTGCATTTATAACATCTTCATCAAAGCGAACAAAATCAGGTCCAAATAATTCTCTGAAATACATTTTAGCTGCTAGTCCTTCTCTGTTTGTTTGGTCTCCTATTTGAACAGTATAAACAAAGTCATATAATTTTTGACAAACTTCAAAACTACAATTATTTTCTTTCAATATTTCTATTTGATTTAGTATTTTAGCTTTTACAATTGCTGCGTGTAATTTATCTTTTTTTTCTTGTTCCCATTTTATTTGTTTGGCAATATTACCACTCGCAGCAAAGTTACCATTCATAGGAAGAATATAACTTTTTGGTAAATGGTCTACACCACAAATAATGGTACAAACATTATTATCTGTTAATTTGTTTATAAGAGGTACGCTTAAAGATGATTTATAATTATCAATGACTAATATTTGAATATCTGAAATAGGAAATAAAATTTCATTATCTTTTATTTCTACTTTTAAATTATCTAAATAAAGACGCAGATATTCACATTTCTCTACATAAATGATTCGATGACCCATAAAAGAGTAAAAGAAAAGGCTCCAATGGAGCCGAATCCGGGATAAACCCTTGTTTTGTTAGGTCATACAATTTTTTCGCTAGAATATAACCATTTATATTATAACCAATTAAAACTCTAATTTCAATCGATTATCACGAACTTCATACCCGTCTTTAGAGGTTGCACCATGTTTCTTTAGGACCACATAATTTATATATGAC
>NZ_JBJEEX010000131.1:0-23272 GCF_051873495.1 Floccifex sp. | reverse complement strand
ACCACGCAAAACTTCAGAGCCATTTTTTATAAACCACGCACTATTTTAGATTACCAAATGTCTAATAATTCTCTTCGTCTTGTACCAATTAATAGTTCTTTTTTATATTGATCATAGGCTTCTATTTCATTTTCTGATAAAAATAAAGCGCAATTGGAATTCATTGATAAACTAGTCACAAAAATAACCATTTCTTGTCCAGATTCAAAGGCTCCGCCCATAAATTCAAAACAAGATTCCATAGAAGAAATTGTTTCTTGTTCAATTTGTTCCATTTTTTCTTTTAATTTATTAAATTGTGTTTTAACACATTCAAAACAATTCTCTCCATCAAAGATTACTTTTCGATTTTGAATGCTTTGATTCTTTTTATTAAATTCATTTTTAGAAATTAAGTCTTGTTCATAATTCATTTTATTATTCATCAATTCATCATGAAGCAGTTGTTCATAATACTCTTTAGTGGGATTACTATGATAAATTCGTAACATTTCATACCAACTATCCACTTGATTACGTAAATCAAAATAAGTATTTACTCTTTTTGTGATTCCATCCAATAATAAATTCACAACTGCTAGTCTTTCATCAAAAGAAGCATTGAATACACGTGCATAGTGACTAGAAGTAATCTTACCATTTAAAATATCTTCAATCCCATAGTCATCGTGATATTTTTTATATAAAAGATAATAAGCCATCATATCCTCGGCAATGTCTTCAAAATGAATGTATTCATAAATAATGTCTTGGGTAATTTCAATATTTAAGGATTCATACATCTTCATTAAATCCGATAAATCCGACCAACCTCTTGTCGTCACAAACTGAAGTCCATCAATATCATTGACAACCTGGTAGAAACGATTTGGTTTTAAATCTAGATAAGACAAGATACAAGGATGAATCCCATGGTTAATGGCATATTCTTTCCAGACACCGTAGTCTTGTTCCACATTCAAATAGCGAATACGATCTAAAGTAACCATATCAAATTCACGTACAGATTTATTGTATTCACTTGGATTTCCAGCTCCTACAATAATCCATCCCTGTGGAATTGCTTGATTCCCAAATGTTTTTCCTTGTAGGAATTGTAACATAGTGGGCGCAAGTGTTTCCGATACACAATTGATTTCATCAATAAATAAAATTCCTTCTGATTTATTGGTATCTTTCATTTTTTGATACACACTGGCAATGATTTCACTCATTGTGTACTCGGTAACTGCGTATTCTTTTCCTTCAAATTCTTGTTTGGATATAAAAGGAAGTCCTACTGCACTTTGACGAGTATGATGAGTAATCGTATAACTGACTAATCCAATCCCACATTCCTTGGCAATTTGTTCCATAATTTGTGTTTTTCCAATTCCTGGTGGTCCAATTAATAAAATGGGACGCTGACTTGTAATGGGTAAAACATAGGAACCAAATTCATCTTTTTTTAAATACGCTTGGACCGTATGTTTAATTTCATCTTTTGCTTGTTTGATATTCATGTTGTTCTCCTAATTCCATATAGTCCACTTTCAGGCGCATAGCCCAACTTGGAACTTTTGTTTCATCAAAATCATCTAAAAACAGAAAAGCACATCGATAATCAGGTCTTTTTTTCGGATAGATTCCTTGTCCATCGGTAAAATAAATCATTCCCGATAATTCTTTACATTTTCCATTTTCAATGAGTTGGTTAATATATTCAAAAGCAGGACGAAAATCTGTTCCGTTTCCTCCTTTAATTTCAAAATTTGATAAATAGTCTTCCATTTCTTTTTGATTTGAAATCAATTTATAGTTTTGGATGCGATCATCACATTGAATAATATGAATTTTACTTTTACTAAAAAACGAATTCGATTGTGATAATATCGTATATGTTTCCTTTAAAAAATTTTCCACAAGAGTTCCACTTGTGGAATACGATGTATCTAATACAATCACAAATTCTTGAATTTTTCTCATTTCTTTGGTTTCCAATGGTTCAATTAAAGGCATATTTTTATAAATGGATAAACCATAAGTATAATAAGACAAATCAAATTCATCTTCATCTAGATGAACTTCTTCCTTTTGAATCGCAAACTTTCTTAAAAACTCTTTATAACTACGTTGTGATTTACTTGCCTTTACTAACGAAGAATAAAGTTGTTCCCCTTGTCCTTGTTCATCGCCTTGTTCTTGGGATAATTTAGATTGACTACTAATTTGTGACCATTGTTTTTGAAGCATCTGATTTCTTGGTTGCATCGCTTCTTCAGCGTTTTTAGGCCATAGGGCATGGTCATCACACACAAACTCTTGTTGCAGAGCCATTAAATTATCTTGATTTAATAGAAACATATAAATATTAGAAGCGGATAGTCCATATTCTGATTCTAATGTTTCATATGTCTTTTTTCTAAGATACGATAAAATACGTTTTACACTTTTCTTTTCCATGTGATCAATGGTATATTCCACACAAATATCACATGCCAAGTTCCAAAGATCCTGGTTTCTATTTTGTTTAATCCACAAATGATTAAAAACACAATGAAGAACACTATGTAAATAGGCACGATTTAAATATAGAGGATTTCGTTGAAATAAACGCATTAATTGTTCACAAGAAAAATAAATGATTTCTCCATCCGTTTGAAAGGTCATTATATTTTCTTTAGGATAGGGGTTTAATGTATTTAAAGGAAGTGCCATAAAAGGCATATCTAAATACAATTCACTTTTAATAAAAGAAAAGATTTCATAGGACACACTGATTTCCCATTCTGTTTGTGTCTGTACATGTTTCATATAAAATCCTCAAAGTCATAAGTCTTTTTCTTATGTTTCTTTCTTTTTATCGCTATACATTTTGTCACAAATTCACTATCTTTCAACTTTGTTGCCCGTTCAATAATAAAATCTAATGTTTCAATGTCTAAGTAAGAACTAAAATAATCTATTGTATCTTTTGTCAACAATTTCGAAAATGTCTTTTGATGTTGAAGCAAATATGTTTCATATATTTCTTTTGATTCTATCAACATGCGATAATACACAACTTTACATACTACTTCTTCTTTTTCTTCTACACTTAGTTTATTAAAACATTGATCGTATTCATCAATCCGAAAGCCACTTGAATCAAAGCTTTGACGCATGCGATAGCCTTCTCCTTCAATATTGATACCAAAAATATGAGCCGGTCCTATTTCGTTATATACTTCATAGTATTCTGGAAAGAATAAAGAACCTTGTGCACACTTTACTAATACAGACCATGATATTTGTTTCAATAAAGGCTTGGCTTCATTAAAAGAAGGAACTTCTATTTCAGTGAGTGATGTACAATTCATAAACACGTCACTAGCTAATTCAATGGTACTTTCACATTTTATTTTTCTTAAGTTCTTACAATTATAAAAGGCACAAGCTTGAATGCTTTGAATGGTAGAAGGTAAAATCACTTCTTCAATATAATTTAATGAAAGTGTTGTTCCATTTTCAATTTGGTTCGTGTGTTGATATTTTGTATAATCCACATCTTTTGAGAAACAATACTTTCCAATTTCTTTTACTTCTTTTTCATTTATATGACTTGGCACAACGACAACAGGACTTTGTCCTATCATCTTTTCAATTCGTATGTAGTCATTAATTTCGTGATAATATATTTGATATTTCATGAATCACATTATAGACTATGAAATATGAAAAAGGAAATTCTTATGACCACAAAACTATATGACTTAAATGCGTATCAAACAACGTTTAACGCAAATGTTTTAAACTGTACAAAATATGAAGACAAATACGATATCATATTAGATCAAACTTGTTTCTTTCCCGAAGAAGGAGGACAAACCTGTGATTTAGGAACTTTAAATGACATTGAGGTCATTGATGTTCAAATAAAAGATCAAGTGATTCATCACTATACTACTTCTCCTTTAAATGGAGAAGTAACAGGTGTCATTGATTTTAATCATCGATATTTTAATATGCAGCATCATTCTGCAGAACACATTTTATCTGGAATTATTCATCATTATTTTCAAGGAAACAATGTTGGTTTTCATTTAGGAAATGAAGAAATTACTGCGGATTATGATCGAACTTTTACACCTGATGAAATTGAAGACATTGAAAATAAAGTTAATGAAGTAATTCATCAAAACTTGGAGATTCATTGTTGGTATCCCGATAATATTAATGAAATCAATTATCGTGCTAAAAAAGAAATCAAAGAAGCAATTCGTATTGTACAAATTGGAGATATTGATACATGTGCTTGTTGTGCTCCCCATGTACAAAAGACAAGTGAAATTCATTTATTTAAAATCATTAAAACAATGAAATTTAAAAGAGGCACACGTTTCTATTTTATTTGCGGAAATAAAGCGTTAAAGGATTATCAAATTAAATTCAAAGAAGCACAAATGATTTCTAGTTTATTAAAAGCACCTGCCAATGAAATTGATAAAGCCGTTTCTCGTTTATATGAGGAACAGATTCGTTTAAAACAACAGCTTTCTACTTTCAAAAAAGCACAAGTCAATCAAATTCTTTCATCTATTGATAAGACAAATCATCTAATTTATTTTGAAGAAGACATGGATATGAATACGCAAAAATATTTTGTATCAAAGCTACATGAATTTGTAGATGACTATGCCGCTGTATTTGTGAAAGATAAAGATAGTTATCGTTTTATTTTATTTAGTCATAATGATGCCACTATTTATTTAAAGAAATTAAAAGAACAATTTATTGTCAAAGGTGGAGGTAAAAAAGATGCCATCCAAGGTAGTATTCAAGCAAGTAAAGAACAAATTTTAGAGGTACTAAAGCTATGAAATTAGTTGCGATTGATATGGACGGGACTTTACTTCAATCGGATAAAACGATTTCAAAAGAAACCATCACAGAAGTAAAAAAAGCTTATGAACAAGGAATTGAAATTGTGATTTGTACCGGAAGATGCATTAAAGAATTAAGTGAAATATATGAACATTTACCCTTTATTCGTTATGTCATCGTCACTAATGGAGCTTTTGTGTATGATTTAAAAGAACAAAAAGTTTTATATGAAAATAGCATTCCGGTTTCTTTAGTAAAAAAGATATTTGAAGTGAGTCATTTAACAGATTGTATGCTTCATATTTTAGATTATGAATGTGTTTTAGAATTAGATAAAGTACAACAAGTAGATAAATATGGCATGTTAGCGTATAAGCCTTTGTATGAACAAATTGGTACTTTAATCCCTAATATTGAAGATTATTATTCTAATCATGAAAAACCAATTCAAAAAATAAATATGTATCATACGTCTAAAAAAGATAGAGACATCTCAATTAAAGCTTTATCTAATTTTGACTTAGCTTTAACGTATGCCGAAAATAGTGCCCTAGAAATCACAGCTAAGAATGTGAATAAAGGCATAGGCTTAACTAAGCTGTGTCAAATTCTTAATATCAATAAAAATGATATTTATGCGATTGGAGATAGTTATAATGACATCTCTATGTTTGAAATAGCTCATTGTTCTTTTGCGATGAATAATGGCAAAGATCGAGTTAAACAATGTGCAAACTATATTGTAAGTGACAACGATCACAATGGTGTCATAGAAGCATTAGAAATCATAAAACAATAATACCAGGGCTATCCCTGGTATTTATTTATGATCTTATCAATTAGCTTTTTAATTGTTTCAGCTTCTTTATAATCATGCCGTTGAAAGTCATTGCCTGCATAAACAGGTTTAGTAGATGTATAGATAGCTAAAACTGTTCCATCTTTCAATGTGACTTTTAATCCTACATAGAATCCTTTTTCATTAAAACAACGTCCCTGAACTCTTCCTCCATATAGAATATGAGTAAACGGTTCTTCTTTTCCTTTATACTTAGCTAGTTCATTTAATATCTTACATTCTATTATTTCGGTATAAGGATACACACCCACTGTTCCATTTATTATTTCCATTGTCTTATTTTCTTTATCAAAGATTACGCTATCATAAGTAATAAGTTTGTCTGTCATAGTATCACCTCAATTTCTAATTTATTTATCATAAATGATAGCTAATGATTCTATCTCTAATTTCATAATATAATAATTTATTTTTTTACAATACTTATTAATATAAACTTTAATTTTAAAAATCATTCATATTAAAAACTTTTATTTTATATTTAATTGAGGCATAACTATTTCATCTATTATTTGATAATTTGTCTCGTTTTCATCACCAAAATAATAGTTTCTGATCATTTTAAGTGGAACAAATATTGTGTTAGTATACTTCAATGTATTTATTTTTTTCTGATAGATTTCATATTTAAATGATTTTTTATCCGTTTTATGTAAAAAAATATAGTATTCATTAGTATTTAAAATTATACGAAAACAAGATATAGGTGACACTTGTATTTTTATATTTTCAATAAAGTTTAATGAGCTAGCTATTTTAGCGATAATCCGTTCATCAATAATTTTACGATTTGTTGCCTGTTCATCATAAAAATAGAACTTTCTAAATTCTTCAAGTGTAATAGGCATCATATCTATATATTTTAATGTACCTAATTCTTTTCTATATACTTCATATTGATACACTTCAATATGATTATTCACAATTATTTCATACTCCTCTTGTTCAAATAAAATTTTAAAACAAGATAAACTAAACAATCTCATCTATGATTCATCTACTGTAATAATCAATTTAAATTCCTTTCTAAATTATCATCTAACGACATTCTACCAAAAAAAACACCTCTTACATAAGAGGCATTTTTGAATTATTTAACTAAACTTAAAGCTTCTTCATCAGCAATTAAAGTCACATTTCCATGGAACTTTAAGATAGAAGCAGGTACTTGTGGAGTTACAGGTCCTTCGATTAATTCTTTGATGATTGGTGCTTTAGCTTTACCAGAAGCTACGATTAAGATGTGTTTTGCGCTCATGATTTCACCAATTCCCATTGTGTAGGCAAATCTAGGAACATCATCAATTGAATCAAATAAACGTGAGTTTGCTTGAATTGTACTTTCTGTTAATTCTACTTTATGTACTTTTTCTTCAAATACATCACTTGGTTCATTGAATCCAATGTGTCCATTGTTTCCGATTCCTAATAATTGAAGATCAATTCCACCCATTGATTCAATCACATTATGATATCTTTCACATTCTTCTTCAGCATTTTCAGCTTTACCATTTGGTACATTTGTGTTGTTGATATCAATATTTACACGATTGAATAAATTTTTATTCATGAAATAACGATAACTTTGATCATGTGTTCCATCAAGACCAACATATTCATCCAAGTTTACTGTTTTAACTTGTGAAAAATCTAAGTCTCCTTTGTCACACCAATGAGCTAAAGTATTATAAATTCCAATTGGTGTTGAACCTGTTGCCAATCCTAAAACAGAATCATTTTTTAAAATGACTTGTGCCGAAATAATATTGGCAGCCTTTCTTGACATATCTTTGTAGTCACGTGCACGTATAACTTTTAACATATAAACCTCCTATTAATTTGCATATTCATAATAACACATCTTATTTTTTTTACACGTTTTTTTCTTTATTTTCAAAAATATAGATATCTGCTTGTTTTTTTATCCACAATTTTCGGTATAATAAAGGATGCACAAGGAGGAAGTCTATGCGCGTTATTTCAGGAAAAGCACGAGGAAAAAAATTAGTAGCCCCTGCTGGTATGCATACTAGACCTGTTACTGATCAAATAAAAGAAGCCTTATTTTCAAGTTGGCAATTTAGAATCAATGGAGCTCGTTTTTTAGATTGTTTTGCGGGAAGTGGAAGCATGGGAATTGAAGCCATTAGTCGCAATGCCAGTTACACGGTATTTATTGATAATGACAATGAAGCCAATAAAATCATCCATCAAAATCTAAAAGCTTGTCATTTTGATTCAAATTATAAAGTATTAAAAGAAGATGTCTTTCAAGCTTTTAATTATCTTGATTCAAAAAAAGAATCATTTGATATTATTTATATGGACCCTCCATATACCGTTGATGAAATCTTTATTCCTGTTATGGAAGCTATTTCTAAAACAAATTTATTAAAAAATGATGGAATCTTGGCCATCCGTACCAAAAAAGAAAAAGAAATGCCCAATCGTTTTAATCATTTAGTTAAAACCAAACAAAAGAAATATGGTATTTCCATGGTTCATTTTTATGAATTAGAAGAAATTAAGGAAGTAGAAAATGAAAAAAATTAAAGATTTTATTGTAATAACTATTGGAATTAGTATTACTGCTGTAGCTGTATATTTCTTTTTGATTCCAAGCCATGCCGCAATTAGTTCCATTTCTGGTTTTGCGATTGTATTATCAAACTTTATTCCCTTGGCAGTATCTGATATCACTATGATATTAAATGTTGCCTTACTTGTATTAGGATTTATTTTAATTGGAAATGAATTTGGAGGAAAAACAATCTATGCCTCTATTTTATTACCCGCATTATTAAAAGTATTTGAAATCTTATTTCCAGATTTTCAATCCATTACTAATGATCCTATTTTAGATGCTGCTGCCTATGTGTTTGTGGTTAGTATTGGACAATGTATTTTATTTAATATGAACGCATCTAGTGGGGGATTAGACATTGTTGCCAAAATATTAAATAAATACTTACGCCTAGATTTAGGAAAAGCTATGACCTATTCTGGCATGTTGATTGCCCTATCTAGTTGTTTAGCCTATGATGGTAAAACCGTGGTATTAAGTATATTAGGAACATATTTGAATGGAATTATCTTAGATCAATTCATCTTTGAACAAGACTTAAAAAGAAGAATTTGTATTGTATCCAATAAAATTGATGACATTCGTAACTTTATCTTAAATGATTTAAAAAGTGGAGCAACGATTTATGAAGCCTATGGTGCTTATAAAATGGAAAAAAGACAAGAAATTATTGTCATTGTGAATAAAGCTGAATATCAAAAACTTATGAAATTCATTGAACAATTTGATCCAGAAGCGTTTATCACAGTATATAAAGTCAATGAAATTAGCTATAAACCAAAAAAAATATAGAATGACTCTATATTTTTTTTATTGTTCAAAATAACTAATCGCAACCGCACCAGGACCTGCATGAGTACCAATTGTAGGTCCAATCTGCATAATTTCTACTGTATCTAATCCCAATGTTTCTTTATTTTTTTCAATAAAATTTAAGGCAATTTGTTCATCGTTACCCGAATACGCAACAATTACAGGACGACTTGTATCGATATTTCCCTTTTCCTTAATTTTATCTACCACAAATGACCCCGCTTTTTTAACACCTCTGACTTTTCCCAACATATCTAAAACACCATTTTGAAGAGTTGCGATTGGTTTAATATTTAATAAAGTTCCAGCCGTTGCCGTTGTGGCTGAAATTCTTCCTCCCCGTTTTAAATACTCTAATGTATCAAAGTACGCAAAGGCTCTACACTTTAATTTATCTTGTTCTAGTTTTGATACAATCGTATCGATATCCAATCCTTGTTCTACATACGATACAGCCAATTCAATAAAAATATGAGAAGCCAAAGAAACCAATTGACTATCAATGACTTTGACATTGTCAAATTCCTTAGCTGCCAAACAAGCGGATTGAAAACATCCCGATAACTTTGATGAAATTGTGATACATAAAATATCATCGTCTTTATATTGTTCAAACGCATCTAAAAAAGCTCCTGGACTTACTTGAGATGTACTTGGTGTAACGTTACTATTCACTAATTTATCATAAAATTCGTTTGACATAATATCAATTCCATCACGATATTCTTGGTTATCGATAATTGTTGTCAATGGTAAAACCACAATTCCTTTTTCTTTCGCTTTAGCTTGGGAAATATCACACCCTGAATCAGTTATAATACGAATCATTTTTTGTCTCCTTTTTCAATGATATCTAATGCTTCTTCCATTAAAGAAATTAGCTGTTCACTTTTTTTAGTTCCTAATTGTTCAATAATATGATTAGAAATTTCTAATACACTTTGATGTTCTTTACGATATATTTCTTTTCCATAATCTGTTAGTTCCACGACAATCTTACGTTTGTCCTCTTCACTACGAATTCTTTGAATCACATCTTTTTGTTCAAGGCTATTCATAATTTTATTCATCTGTGACTTTAATAAAGAAGTTTGTTCAATTAAATCCGTAGCCGTCATTTCTTTTTGAGCCCGATATAAAAGCGAACAAATCGTTTGTTCATTGTACGATAAATTACGAAATAAACGCTCGGGTTTTAATATATAAGAAATCGTATTCCATGTTTCAATCAACTTTTCTGATAGTTCCATAACTCCTCCTTAGTTCACTTTGTGAACTATATTATAAAATACTTTGAAAGTCAATATAAATTATAAAAAAAAAAGAATTAATGACTTTGTATTTGTCTTTTCACAAAATCACTTAATTCTTCTCTTGTCATATTTTTATACTGTTCATAGGAAATGGGCTTATCAAAATAAATTTCTAATTCCTTACTATCGTAATTTTCATCTAGGCAATATGCGCCTTGAATACAAACAGGAACAATCTTGGCTTTTGCCATGATGGCCGGTTGAAATGCCTTATCTTTAAATGGATTCATTTGATTCGATTTAGAGCGCGTCCCTTCAGGAAAAATCAAAACATTTTTCTTATCTTTTAAATATCGCATAGCTTGTCTAAGCATGTGAATATTTCCTTCTTTGGTTTTACGATCAAAATGAATGGTTCCAATATTTGTTGCCCATAAACCTAAAATTGGAATATTTTCATTTTCTTTTTTAGAGATAAACGAAATCGGTGTTGGACTAGCCGCACAAATTAAAACTGGATCTAGAGTTCCTTGATGATTACAAACAAAATACATGCCTCGTTCGTTGATATTTTCAATTCCGTGAATGGATAAATGATATCCCATTCTTTTTAAGATTTTATTGGAATACGTATGAACAATTTGATAGTTTTCCTCAATTGATTTTTCTTTTCCTTGTCTTCCTTTTATCATTAAATATGGAAAATAAGAAATACACTTTAAAATAGGAATAATTTTCATAGAATCCTTTCCACTATGGCATTGGCGATGGCATATTCTTTTTCATGGGATATCGAAACGAAAATTCGATATCCTTTGAAATACACCACAGGCTTATTATTTTCATATTCAATTTCAAAATCAGTTATTAAACAAGGAATGTCCATGGCCTTAACTAACGCTTCTTTAACGGCAAAGTGACCTGCTAGAAACTCTAATTGCCTGTGTCCATGAAGTTGATGAAACTGTACTAATTCTTTATTTGATAAAATACGATTTGCCAAAGATATTGGATCTTTAATACGGGAAAGTTGTACAATGTCACATCCAATTCCAACAATCATACTAATCACCTAAACCACAAAGAATTTCTCCAGTTGCGACAATGTTTCCTTCCACTTTAGCTTGTACATTGGCAAAATAAATACCAGCTCTAGAATTAGTAAATTCAACTTTAAGTTCTAATACATCACCTGGAATGACTTGTCTTTTAAAACGCATTTTATTGATTCCCGCAAAATAGGCAATCTTACCTTTGTTTTCTTCTTTTGAAAGAAGTAAAACGGCACCTGTTTGTGCTAAAGCTTCTACAATTAAGACCCCAGGCATTACGTGTTTTTCAGGAAAATGGCCCATAAATGTCATTTCATTGGCAGTAACACATTTAATTCCCGTAATCGTTGTTTCATCCATTTGTTCAATTCGATCCACTAATAAAAAAGGATAACGATGAGGAATAATGTCTTGAATTTGATTGGAATTATAAATCATTGTTTTCTCCTTTCTTAAAAATTAATGATACATTGTGTCCTCCAAAACCTAATGAATTACTCATCACATAAGTTAAATCACAATGACGGTTTTCATTGGCTACAATATCTAAATCACATTGTTCATCTTTTTCTTGATAATGAATCGTAGCTGGTACTAAGTTATGTTCTAATGCTTTACAACAAATGATGGCTTCAATGGCACCAGAAGCTCCTAATAAATGTCCTGTATTCGATTTTGTGGATGACATCATCACATTATAAGCATGTTCTTTAAATGCTTCTTTTACAGCTTTTGTCTCTGTTGAATCGTTTAACGAAGTACTTGTTCCATGGGCATTGATATATTGAATATCACTTGGTTTAATACAAGCATCTTTCATCGCTAATTCCATAGCTCTTGCTCCTTGTTTCCCATCACTACAGGGAGCGGTAATATGATGAGCATCACAAGTGATTCCATAGCCTACAATTTCCGCATAAATATGGGCTTTTCTTTTCTTAGCGTGTTCATATTCTTCTAGAATTAAAATACCAGCACCTTCTCCCATCACAAAACCAGAGCGATTTTTATCAAATGGAATCGAAGCACGGTTTTTATCTTCTCCTGTGTGTAGTGCACGCATAGATTGAAAACCTGCAATGGCAAGTGGTGTAATACTTGCTTCCGATCCTCCGGCAATCATAATGTCTTCATATCCATTTTGGATGCGTTTAAACGCATCTCCAATGGCATTGGATCCCGCTGCACAAGCCGATACGACACTAGAACAATATCCTTTTGCCCCCGTATCAATCGCAACCGATCCGCTTGCTAAATTAATTAAAGACATGGGAATAAAGTAAGGAGAAACACGTGATGGTCCTCTTTCATTTAAAGTGTCTTGGCATTTTTCAATGGTTTCAATTCCACCGATTCCCGAAGCAATTAATACACCCATTTTCTCTAAATCTTCTTGTTCTAAGTCCAATTGACTATCAAGAATCGCTTGTTTAGAAGCAATTCTTGCGAATTGGGTGAAACGATCATTAAATTTTAAATCACGTTTCGGAAAATAAGCTTCCATATCTAGATTTTTAACTTCTGCTGCCAATTTCACTTTATAATCCGTTGTATCAAAATGCGTAATTGTATCAATTCCACATTTTCCTTGTTCAATGGAAGTCCAAAGTTCTTCTACACTATTTCCAATCGGACTAATAGCACCTAGTCCAGTAATCACAACTCTTCTTTTCATTGTTTTCTCCTACATCAACATTCCACCATCAACTTGAATGACTTGTCCACTTATATATTCTGCTTCAGCTAAAAATAAAGCACATTGAGCTACTTCTTCTACCTTCCCAAAACGATGAAGGGGAATTTGTTTCAACATTTCTTCTTTTATAGAATCGGATAAGTTTTCTGTCATTTTCGTTTGAATAAAACCAGGAGCAATGGCATTGACACGAATATTACGAGATCCCAATTCTTTAGCCAATGATTTTGTGAATCCAATAATTCCTGCTTTACTTGTCGCATAATTGGTTTGTCCAGCATTTCCACTGATTCCCACAACCGATGCCATATTGATAATGACTCCTTGTTTCTTTTTCATCATTAAACGAGTAGCTTGTTTAGAACAAAGGAACGTTCCTTTACAATTCACATCAATGACATCCATAAATTCTTTCTCACTCATTCGTAACAATAAGTTATCTTTAGTAATTCCTGAGTTATTAATTAATGCATCTAAATGTCCATAGTGATTTTTGATGATATTAAACAGTTCTTCTACTTCATTATTGTTGGCAACATTTCCTTTTACTAAAATCGAATTTGAACTATATTGTTTTACTTGATTTAAAGTATCTAACCCTGCTTGTTCATTTCCATTATAGTGAACTATGACATCATATCCTGCCTTGGCAAAACAAATCGCAATTGCTTTGCCAATCCCACTTGAAGAACCCGTTACGAATACATTTTTATTCATGCATATCCTCCATCATTTGTTTCAAATCTTCACAACTTGAAATTGAATAAACCTTTACTTCTTTATTCGTCTTTTTTACCAATCCACTTAAAGCGTGTCCAGGTCCTACTTCAATAAATGTATCCACACCTTGATTTATCATATATTCAATAGATTGATAAAATAAAACACTGCTTTTAATTTGTTTCGTTAATAAATCAATACTTTCTTTTTCTTCTTTTCCTGTGACATTAAAAACCACGGGAATTTGTTGGGAATGCATTGGATATTGTTTCAAGACTTCCTTTAATTCAAGTGATGCTTGTTCTAATAAAGGACTATGGAAAGCGCCACTTACTTTTAAAGGAACCATTCTTCTTACGCCTTTTTCTTTTAATAAATCCATTGTTTGATCAACAACTTCATTTAATCCACTAATCACAATTTGATTAGGTGCATTATAATTGGCAATGGCACAACCTGTTTGTTGGCAACAAACTTTGATATCTTCTAATTTCGCATTTAAGATAGCTACCATTTTAGATGTATTGGCTTGTAAAGCATTTGCCATAATAAGCCCTCGTTTACGAACAATTTCTAAGGCATCTTGTAGGGAATACACATTAGATGCACATAATGCACTATATTCGCCTAAAGATAATCCTGCTACAAAATCTGGTTGAATTCCTTGTTCTTTGATAGCTTCATAAATAGCCATGGAACAAGCTAAGATACAACTTTGGGTATAAGCTGTATTGTTTAATTTTTCTTCTGGTCCATTAAAACATACATCTTTCACATCAAAATCCATATTAATGGAATCAAATACATTTTTACTAACACGATACGTATCATAGAAATCTTTTCCCATTGATACATATTGACTTCCTTGCCCGGCAAATAAAATTGCTACTTTCATAGACTCTCCTTCAATTCTTCCATTAATTCATGTACACTCATCAATTTATCAACACGACATCCATTTTCTCCTGTAAAAAATAAACCTTTTTCCACATTTCCTTTTACCGCTTCAATTAAGGCATTTGTAATACAATATGGAGTATCATTGGGTTTACATGATTTTAAACACGCTTTACAGTTTTTTATACTTTGATTGGGTTGTTCTTTAATTGATTTCATATATTCATTTAAAATCGCTCTTCCTGGAAAACCAGCTGGACTTTTCACAAATACAATTTCTTCTTTTGTTGAATTGATAATCATTTGTTTGAATGTATCACTGGCATCACATTCGTATGTGGCAATAAAGCGTGTACCTAGTTGAGCTCCACTAGCGCCCAATTCCATATAATGTTTAATATCATTGGATGTATAAATTCCTCCTGCTACAAATACTGGGATTTTATATTGATATTTTTGTTCATAGGGTTTTATTTCTTCTAAAACATCACAAAGAATCTGTTCCAATGATTGACATGTATTATTTTCTAAATCTTTTAATTTAAAACCTAAGTGTCCTCCAGCTTTTGATGATTCAATCACAATAAAATCAGGACACTTTTGATAATGACTATCCCAACTCTTTAGAATTAGACGACACGCTTTTCCACTGGATACAATTGGCGCTATTAAAATATCACTGTCTTTAGTGTATTCTGGAAGTGATAAAGGAAGTCCAGCTCCTGAAATAATGGCATCATAACCTGCTTCAATGCTTTCTTTGACATAGGTTTCATAATCACGACTCGCAACCATGATGTTTATTGCCAATAGTCCTTTTCCCTGTGATATTTTTCTAGCTTTTTGTGCATGATAGTGAATAGCTTTTTTATTGGCTTGTACACTATTGGATTCAAAATCTTCATCAAGATAGCCAGGATGTGCTGCACTAATACATCCCATGGCTCCTTCTTTCATTACCGATCCTGCCAAATTAGAAAGTGAGACACCTACTCCCATTCCCCCTTGAATAATAGGAATTGTTAGTTGTTTATCTCTGATTTTCATATAATTCCTTCATTCTTTCATGAGTTTGATAACAAGTTGTCATCATATTTTCAAAGATGACTTCTAATGGTTGAATTTCTGAAATTAACCCGGCAATTTGTCCCATCATAACCGACCCTGTTTTCATGTCTCCATCAAAAACAGCTCTTCTTAAACCACCAAGTGTTAGTTTTTCTAATTCTTCTCGATTGGCAGCTTCTTTTTCTAGTTTTAAATAACTTCTTGCCATTGGATTTTTTAAAATACGAACTGGAGAATTTAAACTTTTTCCTGTTACTACTGTATCTGTGTCTTTTGCCTTTATAACGGCTTGTTTATAGTTATCATGGATAGGACATTCAACACTTGCCAATAAACAAGTACCCACTTGTACACCAATAGCTCCTAAAGACAATGCAGCATACATGCCTCTTCCATCACCGATTCCACCAGCCGCAATAACAGGAATATTTACGGCATCGACAACTTGTGGAAGTAATGTCATGGTAGTTTGTTCCGATACATGGCCTCCTGCTTCTGTTCCTTCTACAATCAAAGCATCCACACCACTTTTTTCTAATCGTTTTGCCAAGGCAACACTTGCCACGACGGGAATTACTTTAGCTCCACTTTCTTTTAACATTGGCACATATACACCTGGATTTCCTGCTCCGGTTGTGACTACAGCTACGTGTTCAGTCGCAAGCATTTCCATGATTTCTTTGGTTTGTGGATTCATCATCATCACATTGACACCAAAGGGTTTATCCGTTAATTGACGACACTCATGAATGGCTTGTCGTGCTTGATCAACATTCATAGAACCGGTTCCAATAATTCCTAATGCTCCACAATTGGATACAGCTGCCGCAAATTGAGCTGTGGCAATATTGGCCATTGCACCTTGGATAATGGGATATTTAATATTTAATAATTGATTTAATGTCATACGTTTGTCCATTCTATATATAAAGCACCACTGGTAAAACCAGAACCAAAGCCCGTTAAAACAATTTTAGAACCTTCTTTTAGTTTTCCTTGTTCCTTGGCCTGGGCTAAGGCAATGGCAATACTGGCACTTGATGTATTTCCAAATTCATTTAAATTAATAAAAAAGCGATCTAAGCTAATATTCATTTTTTTAGATACGTGTTGAAGAATACGAATATTGGCTTGATGAGGAATAATTAAGTCAATGTCTGATATTGAAACATGTGCTTTTTTTAAGACTTGTTCAATGGCAGTAGGCATTGCTTCAATGGCATAACGAAACACTTCTTTGCCATTCATTTCTAGTTTCTTATCAAAATCACAATGAAGTGTGTGATGAATGTCTCCTTTACTTTTCGTATAAGAAATCATCTTTCCTTTTTCTGATTTCCTTACAATACAAGCCCCGGCTCCATCTCCAAATAACACACATGTATTGCGATCGTTCCAATCCACAATGCGAGATAGTGTTTCAGCTCCAATG
Source organism: Floccifex sp. (assembly GCF_051873495.1). Classification (NCBI taxonomy): domain Bacteria; kingdom Bacillati; phylum Bacillota; class Erysipelotrichia; order Erysipelotrichales; family Erysipelotrichaceae; genus Floccifex; species Floccifex sp. Next base: position 6,056 of record NZ_JBJEEX010000131.1, on the reverse strand, counting down.
ACTAAAATCGTGTCATAGTCTTCTAATAAATTTTTCGCAATCGTTAGAGCATACACAAAACCGGAACAAGCGGCATTAATATCAAAGGCTGTACATTGACTTTGGTTGAGTCCTAATTTTTCTTGTACAATGCATGCCGTTGAAGGCGTGATTTGATCGGGTGTTGTACTTGCCAAAATAATACAATCGATGTCTTGAACATCAATTTGAGCGTTTTGAATCGCTGCTATACTTGCTTGATAGGCAATTTGAGCAGTGCTTTGACTTTCATTGATATATCGTGATTGAATTCCTGTTCGTTGTTGAATCCACTCATCGGATGTATCAACTACTTTTTCTAAATCGGTATTTTTAACTTTTTTATTTAACTGGGCATATCCACATCCTATTATTTTTACATTTTCCATGTTGGAACCCCCATATGACGATATTTTTCATATCGTTTTTGAATTAATTGTTCTGGTTTTAATTTTCTAAGTTGTTTTAATTCATTGAAAATATAAGAATCCAATGATTTTATTTCATCTTGTTCAAAAAAGATATGATCAATAATTCCTTTTTCATATAAATCAAAACTCGTCATTTTCATGACTTCACTTGCTTCTTTGGCACGACATTCATCTTTCCATAAAATACTGGCAAATCCTTCGGGACTTAAAATGGAATAAACCGCATTTTCAAACATGACAATGCGATCGGCTACACTTAAAGCTAAGGCACCTCCACTTCCTCCTTCCGATAAGACAACACTAATAATCGGTACTTTTAAATCTGAAAATGTATAAAGACACTCGGCGATAGCTTGGGCTTGTCCTCTTTGTTCAGCTCCTTTACCAGGATAAGCACCTGATGTATCAACAAAATTAATAATAGGTCGATGAAATTTTTCTGCTTGTGAAGCTAAACGAATCGCTTTTCGGTATCCTTCTGGAGATGTCATACCAAAATTCTTTTTAATATTTTCATTCATGTCTTTTCCTTTGGATTGAGCAATGATTGTGACAGGAATATCATGAAACGAGGCAATTCCACCAATAATAGAAGCATCATCTCCATATTTACGATCGCCATGGAATTCCATAAAGTCTTTAAACAATATAGGAATATAGTCTTGGGCTTTTTTTCTTTGGGAATTTCTGGCAATTTGTACACGATTCCAAGTATCCATGTCCTGTTTATGGTTATGAATCAAAGTATTGAGTTCTTCCTCAATGGATTGATATAGTGTATCGCTTTTCTTTAATTCTCTTTTTTTAGCTTCTAAGCTTTGAATTCTTTGTTGATTCATAATGATTCTCCATGTAGTTTTAAAATCGTATATAGTGTTTCTTTCATGTCTTTACGATTCACGATTTTATCAATAAACCCTTTTTCTAAGACAAACTCTGCTTTTTGAAAGTTATCAGGTAATTGTTCTTTAATTGTATTTTCTATGACACGTTTTCCCGCAAAGCCTACTAAACAATCAGGTTCGGCTAAGATAATGTCACCTAACATCGCAAAACTAGCAGATACTCCACCGGTTGTAGGATTCGTTAATACGGAAATATATAAAAGTCCTTCGTTATTAAATTTCTTTAAAGCCGCACTTGTTTTGGCCATTTGCACGAGTGATAGAATTCCTTCTTGCATGCGAGCACCACCACTTGCACAAAAAAGAATTAAAGGTAATTTCTTTTTGGTTGCCAGTTCAATCAAACGAGTTATTTTTTCACCGGTTACTTGTCCCATACTTCCCATCATGAATTTGGCATCCATAACACCAATGGCTACGCGTATTTTATGTATCGTTCCAATTCCACATACCACTGATTCATTTAAATGACTTGTTTGTTGGGCATTTTCTAATTTTTTATCGTATTCGGGAAAGTTTTCGATATTTTTAGTGATGTAGTCTTTATCAATTTCTTTAAAGTCATCGCATATTTGATGAATTCGTTGCATAGCCCCTACTTGAAAGTGATGATTACATTGTGGGCATACATATTTATTCAGTTTTAAAGTTTTATAAGAAATAGGCGTATGACATTTGGGACATGGTTCAAATTTTTCTTTCGTTTCTTGTTTTCTTTTTCGATTTTGATGAAATAAAACAAGTTGTTCTTTACGAATTTGAAATTGATTCATTTTCTATGAGCTCCTTTAAACAAGTAGAGGCAAAGGATGTATCGTAGCATCCTTCAATAAATTTCTTTTGATGTAGCACTACATAATGAAATTCTTCATTGGTTTCAATGCCATCTAAAATAAATTCTTCTAAAGCCATTCTCATTTTCTTAATGCATTCGAGTCTTGTTTTGCCATGGGCAATAATCTTCACAAGCATCGCATCATAATACGGTGTGATTGTTAATCCTGAATAAATGGCACCATCAATACGAATGTCTTTTCCTCCTGGTAAATTTAAGAATTTAATGGTTCCACAACTTGGTTGTAGTTGGGAATGAATATCTTGGGCATTAATGCGACATTCCATGGCATATCCATCACAAGAAATGTCTTCTTGAGTTATAGACAAGGGCAAGTGATTCGCAATTCGTATTTGTAGCTTCACTAAATCAATTCCAGTAATGGTTTCCGTAATCGGGTGTTCGACTTGAATACGAGTATTCATTTCCATAAAGTAATACGATCCATCTTTATCAAGTAAGAATTCCACGGTTCCAATGGAATCATAGCCAACGGCCAAACACGCTTTAATGGCATCGTTACACATTTTTTCTCGTACATTTTGATCTAATATAAAACAAGGAGCTTCTTCAATCATTTTTTGATTGCGTATTTGAAAGGAGCAATCACGTTCATACAAATGAATCGCATTTTTAAAGTGATCACAAGCAACTTGTACTTCAATGTGTTTTGGATTTTGGATATATTTTTCAATATACATTTCATCGCTATCAAAACATGCCTTTGATTCTTGTCTGGCTTGTTCAAATAAAGGTATAAAGTCTTCTTTGTTTTGAACAATGCGCATTCCTTTTCCGCCTCCACCATTGACAGCTTTAATCATAATAGGATAACCGATTTCATTCGCTAATTGATAAGCCGAATCAATATCAATGGCCTCATCACATCCTTGAACAACGGGAATGCCAAGTGCTTTCATAGTTTTTCTAGCTTCTGTTTTATTTCCCATTTTTTCAATAATACCAGCATCCGGTCCAATAAAAATCAAGCCATTTTCTTGTACAAGACGAGCAAATTCACTGTTTTCGGATAAAAAACCAAAGCCGGGATGAATCGCATCGCATTTGGTTAATAAAGCTGCTTCTATGATGTTGTTCATATTTAAGTAGCTTTCTGTGGCCTTGGCTGAGCCAATGCATATAGCTTCATTGGCTAATTGAACGTGCAAAGCTTGCGCGTCTGCTGTTGAATAAACGGCAACGCTTTGAATGTTCATTTCTTTACAGGCACGAATAATGCGAACGGCGATTTCACCCCGATTGGCAATCAAAATTTTTTGAATCATTTTATTCTCCTAGTACAAACAGTGCTTGATCGTATTCCACCATTTGTCCATCTTGAACTAATATCTCAGTGATTACACCCTCTTTATCGGCTTTTAATTCATTCATTACTTTCATGGCTTCAATGATACAAATCACATCACCGGAATGAATGTGTTGTCCAATCTTTACAAGTGGTTCTTGTCCAGGTTGATTGGATGCATAGAATGTTCCTACTAAAGGAGAATTTAAAGTTTTCTTTTCTTTTTCAACTGGTTTGGTTTCTACTTCTTGGGAAATTGATACAGGAATGGCGTTTTTTTCAAGTTTTATTTTGAAATCTTTGTCTTGTACATCCATACTGGAAATACTACTTTGTTCAAAGAGTTTCATAATTTCTTTTATTTTTTCTGTATCCATATCAAACCTCTATTGTTTAGAAGCAATTAAGTCCATAATGTCTTGTACTGTTTTTAAATTTGATAATTCTTCATCTTCAATACGAATATCAAATTCTGTTTCTAATTCAAGAGCTAATTCTACAGCTGCCAATGAATCAATGTCTAAGTCATCGTTTAAATTGGCTTCTGGTTTAATTAAATCTCTATCTACATTAATCGCATCTACTAATACATCTTTAATTTTTTCTAACATAAGTTTTCCTCCGTTACTTTGAATATCAAAGTAGATTTATTATAACACTTTAACTTTCAAAGTAAATAGTTTGATAGTCAAAATATTTATTTTTTTATTTTTGAGAGTATAATATCTTTTGTTCTATTTTTAAATTTAAGGAGAATTATGAAAAAAGAAGTTGATTTAAGAAATGATAAAGTCAGTACTTTATTATTAACACTTGCGATACCTGCGATTCTATCACAATTAGTGAATGCCCTTTATAATATGGTGGATCGTATGTATATTGGACACATTGAAAATGTTGGTTCTTTAGCTTTAACAGGAGTGGGTGTTTGTTTCCCATTAATTATGATTGTATCGGCGTTTGCCTCTTTAGTCGGAATGGGAGGAGCTCCTCGAGCTAGTATTTTTATGGGAAAACAAGACAATAAAAGTGCTGAAAAGATAATGGGAAATTGTTTTGTGTCTTTAGTTTTTATTTCCTTACTATTAACAGGTGTTTTATTACTATTTAATGAACCCTTGCTTCGTTTATTTCAAGCTAGTGATAATACCCTTCCCTATGCCAGTTCGTATTTAAAAATATATGCTTTGGGTACTATATTTGTACAAATGACATTAGGAATGAATGCCTTTATTTCAACCCAAGGGTTTTCTAAAATTAGTATGATGACCGTATGCATTGGCGCTATTAGTAATATTATCTTAGATCCTATTTTAATTTTCGGATTTAACTTAGGGGTATCTGGTGCTGCATTGGCAACGGTTTTATCTCAGGCCATCAGTGCGATTTGGGTCATTCGTTTCTTATTTGGAGATAAAACGATTTTAAAATTAAGAAAAGAAAACTTCAAAATTGATTTTAGTTTATTACTTCCAAGCTTAGCACTAGGGATTTCCCCATTTATTATGCAGTCTACCGAAAGTTTATTAACACTTTGTTTCAATATGCAGCTTTCTCGTTTTGGAGGCGACTTGGCATTAGGAGCTATGACTATTTTATCTTCCATCATGCAGTTTTGTATGATGCCACTTCAAGGAATTACCCAAGGTGGTCAACCTATTATTTCTTATAATTATGGAGCCCAAAATGGAAGTCGTATTAAAGAAGCGTTTAAATTACAGACTTTATCTTGTGTAGCTTATTCCACTTTAATTTGGGGAATGGTACAATTGTTTCCTAGTTTATTTATTCAAATTTTTACTAATGATGCTGCTTTACTTGAAATATCTACATGGGCTATTCGTATTTATATGGCGACCGTTTTATTAATGGGAATCCAAATTTCTTGCCAACAAACATTTATTGCCTTTGGCAATGCCAAAATCTCTATTTTCTTAGCTATCTTTAGAAAAATCATTGTCTTAATTCCTTTGATTTTCATTTTACCTTGTATCTTAGAAAATAAAGTATTTGCGGTATTCTTAGCCGAACCCATTGCGGATTTTATAGCCGTTAGTATGACAGCTACTTTATTCTATTTTAACTTTAAAAAGATTATGAAATCGATATCGTAAAAAAGAGAACAGCGTATATTAATATGCTGTTCCCTTTTTTGTATATTCGCCTTTTATATCCCGCAAACCAACTAGCGGATACTATTTGACATTATTCATATTTCACAATGGCGGTAGACAGTTTTTCAAATGGGATGAAGTGATTTTTATCAAATAATATCAGATGATTACGATCAATGGCATAAAGATAATATTCATTTAATGTAAATGTATTATTCTCATTATAAACAACCTTTCCTTCATCTATTATTTCATTTCCTTCATAGAGAATAAAATAAGAAGATTCAATTGTTAAGACTAAAGCAGGATCATTAGTTTTATAGGTACCATTATCTAATTGAACAACTGTTTCACTATACATTTCATCACTATCTTTTATTTGATAGCCAATAAAGAAACCAACAAATAGAAACAATATTAGTAATACAACATAGATTATTTTACGAT
>NZ_JBJEEX010000130.1:0-23537 GCF_051873495.1 Floccifex sp. | reverse complement strand
CAACACGCCCTTATAGGGCTTACGATACCACTAATTTTTATTAGTGGTTATGATAATTTCTAAAAAATCATCGTGATTTATGGAGTTAGTAGCTACAATAGGTTGAGTATTTTCAAATGACCATGTATAAGGACTTAAAGTTTCAATTGTACCACCGGCTTCTTTAATGATTAAACTACCAGCGGCATAATCCCAAGGTGATAATAAACGCTCATAAAAGGCATCGATTCTTCCACAAGCTAAATAACACAAATCTAAAGCCGCGGAACCTGTTCGACGAATATCACGTGTATTGATAAATACATTTTTCATAACTTTAAATGTTTCATCGGCATATTCTTTGTAGTAGGGACTGGTTCCAATGGTGCAAATTGAACTTGCACAATCATTGTTTGAAACATGAATTCGATTTGAATTTAAATAAGCGCCTTTATTTTTTTGAGCATAAAATACTTCATCTAAATAAGGATTATAGACAACAGCTAAATATTCTTCTTTTTTATACAATAAGGCAATTGAAATACAACTAAACTTAAAATCATAAGCATAATTAGTAGTACCATCTATTGGGTCAACGACCCATACATAGCCATCATTCATTTGTCTTACATCATTTTCTTCAGCATAGATACTTGCTTCAGGTAATAATTTTTGTAGCTTGTCCAATACCATATTTTGAATTTTAAGATCCATAGAAGTTACAATATTGGCAACATCGGTTTTTTCTTGAATCTCAAAATCACGTTGATTCCTAAATAAAGTACCTGCTTCTTTGGCAATTTTAATTACTTGTTCAATCATTTCATTAATTCATCTGCCAATGCTTTAATTTGTGCTTTTGATGCATCATTCATCGCACCACGAATGGATACGTTATTTTCTGTGAAAGTAATATTTTTACAGTTTTCTAATTTTTTAAGCATAACTTTATTGGCCATAGGAGCCCAAGACCCATTTTCCATGAATCCAATTGTTTTATTTTGGAAGTTACGTTCTACTAAGTTTTCAATAAAAGTATTCATATGAGGGAAAATAGTGGCATTGTATGTAATAGAAGCCAATACGATTTTTCCATAACGGAAGGCATCTTCAATGCATTCATGCATATCTTCTCTAGCTAAGTCGGCTAATACTACTTTTTGACATCCTTTTTCTTCTAATACTTTTTTCAATTCTAAACATGCGTTTTTCGTGTTTCCATATACAGAAGAATACGCAATTAAAATGCCTTCACTTTCAGTTTGGTAAGAAGACCAAGTATTATATAAATCTAAGTAATAACCTAAATTTTCATCTAATACTGGACCATGTAAAGGACAAATAATTTGGATATCTAAATTGCTTGCCTTTTTTAATACATTTTGCGTTTGAACACCATATTTTCCGACGATACCAAAATAGTAACGTCTCGCCTCACAAGCCCATCCTTCAGGGTCTTCAATATCGTTGGCACCAAATTTACCAAATCCATCAGCTGAGAACAATACTTTATCACATGCATCGTAGCTCATTAATACTTCTGGCCAGTGAACCATAGGCGCTCCAATAAAAGATAGAGTGTGTTTACCTAATTCTAATGTAGAACCTTCTTTGACAATAAGACGACGATCTTGATAATCAGATCCATAGAATTGTTTCATCATTGTAAAAGCTTGCATACTTGAAACAATCGTCATATCAGGGTATTCATTGGCTAATAAAGTAATATTGGCACTGTGATCGGGTTCCATGTGATGTACAACAAGATAATCTGGGGTTTTACCGTTTAATACGGTTTTAATGTTGTTAAGCCAAACTTGTCCAAAATGAGCATCAACAGAATCCATAATGGCAATTTTGTCATCTAAAATAACATAGGAATTATAGGCCATTCCTCTTTCTAGTTGAAATTGGCCTTCAAATAAATCTATTTCATGGTCATTTACACCTACATATTTAATATCATTTGTTACTTTCATAGTTACACCTGCTTTCTACAAGTCATTGTACTATACTTTTTGCTCAATTTACAACGAATTCTTTTTCGTATAAAATATTGTGGGGTGAAAATATGGAAACACAAATTAAAGCGATTGCTCAATCGTTAAATATTAAAGAAGAACAAGTACAAAATGTATTGAATTTATTACAAGAAGGAGCTACGGTTCCTTTTATTGCTCGTTATCGAAAAGAAATGACAGGAGCTCTTGATGAGGAACAAATTCAAACAATTGATGAAGAATATAAATATCAAGTGAATCTTCAAAAACGAAAAGAAGATGTATGTCGTTTAATTGAAACAAAGGGTAAATTAACAGAAGAATTAAAAAAAGAAATTGAACAATGTACTAAAATTAGTCAAGTCGATGATATTTATCGTCCATATCAAGAAAAGAAAAAAACAAGAGCTACGGAAGCAATTCGTAAAGGACTACAACCACTTGCGAATTTAATTTATAGTTGTCCTAAATACTTTGATGGTAAAGAAGCACAATCATTTTTAAATGAGGAAGTAAAAACAATCGAAGAAGCTTTACAAGGGGCTTGTGATATTATTGCCGAAATGGTGTCGGATAATGCGAAATTAAGATGGCGTGTGAAAGAATCAATTGAAAAATATGGAAGAATCGTCACAAAAGCGAAAAAAGATCATAACGATGAAAAGAAAGTCTATCAATTGTATTATGATTTTTCTAAACCAGTAAAATATTTGGCAAATCATCAAATTATGGCCATTAATCGTGCGGAAAAAGAAAAAGTAATTACCGTTTCTTTTGAGTTTAATGAAGAAAATGCGATACGTTATGCCCTTCGAGGAATTACTAGAGATCGTAATACTCAAGCATTGGAATACATTGAAAAAGCAGTGAACGATGGATGTAAGCGTTTATTGTTCCCAAGTGTGGAAAGAGAAATTCGTAGTGAATTATCAGCCAAAGCACAAACACAATCGATTGAAGTATTTTCAATGAATCTTGAAAAACTATTGATGCAACCACCTCTAAAGGGAAGAACGATTTTAGGATTTGATCCAGGGTATGCACATGGTTGTAAATTGGCAACACTTGATGCCACTGGTAAACTATTACAAGTAGATAAAATTTATCCTCATGCGCCTCAAAATAAGAAACAAGAAGCACAGCGTATTTTAGTGAATTTAATTAAGAAATTTACAATTGAAATCATTGCGATTGGAAATGGTACCGCTTCAAGAGAAAGCGAAGAATTCGTAGCGAAAGTGATTCAAGATAATCATTTAACTTGTGAATACATTATTGTATCGGAAGCCGGAGCAAGTGTATATAGTGCTCAAGAAGAAGCTCGTCAAGAATTTCCGGACCTTCAAGTTGAAGAACGAAGTGCGGTTTCCATTGCTCGTCGTGTATTGGATCCATTAAGTGAATTAATTAAAATTGATCCACAAAGCATTGGGGTAGGACAATATCAACATGATCTTCCTCAAAAACAATTAAAAGAACGCTTGGATTTCGTAGTAACTAAATCAGTAAACCGTGTAGGTGTTAATATTAATACAGCTTCACCGGCTTTATTGTGTCATGTAGCGGGGTTAAGCAAAAATGTAGCCAATGAAATCATTAAATATCGTAATGAAAATGGAGAATTCACAAATCGTGATCAAATTAAAAAAGTAAACAAATTAGGACCGAAAGCCTTTGTGCAATGTGCTGGTTTCTTACGAATTGAAAACGGTCAAAATCCACTAGATGCCACAGGAATCCATCCTGAAAGTTATGGCATTGCCAATGAGTTAATTAAAAAGTATCACGTTACTAAATTTGGACAAAAATTTGATATTGATATTGAACAAGCTGCTCAAGAACTAAATAGTGATGTGTATACAATTCAAGATATTGTACAAGCTTTACAAGAACCACAAAGAGATTATCGTGATCAATATGATGCACCTAAATTAAGAAGTGATATTCTTCATTTAGAAGACTTAAAAATTGGACAAGAACTAGAAGGAACGGTTCGTAATGTTGTGGATTTTGGAGCGTTTGTCGATATTGGATTACACAGTGATGGTTTAATTCATATTTCCAAATGTGCCAATCATAAGATTTCACATCCAAGTGAAGTATTGGCAGTAGGAGATATTGTACATGTATGGGTATCTAATATTGATTATACTCGTGAAAAGGTACAATTAAGCATAATTCCAACTTGTTAACGTTTACACGCCTGGAAAATTTGACAAATAAAAATTGTTTGTGTTAAACTCTCAAATCAGAAATGGGAGTGAGAACATGATCGAATATCAAATGAGTTTGATAGAAGCTTTCTTTTATCATTGGAGTTGTTCATATCCAATGGCAACTGAAAAAGAAAAGTATCATATCGTATTTCAACAAAATGATAAAACAGGAACAATTGTCTTTTTAGGAGATAAAATTGTTGATTTGGAAATTGTACAAGATGATAAAATTGTTTTTTCGCTTCATTTTATGATTGATGACTTAGCCATTGTTTGTGATCATTTTAAATCTTTTTTCGAATTTTTAAATGAAACGCAAACAAATTCCAATGAAGAAATAGTGATACATAATCCAAATATTAAAAAGATTTTGTTTGTATGTTCTTCCGGTGTTTCATCTAGTTATTTTGCACAGAAAATCGAAAAAGAATTGAAGTTAAAGAAATTAGATGTTCAAGTTGATTCTACTTATTTACATCATTTATCGAATTGTATTGAACAATATGATATTGTCTTCTTTGCACCACAAATTGTTTCTCATATACATGAATATGAAAACTATGGAGTGAAAGTAATTGGTATTCATTCTTATGATTTTGGTTCATGGAATTTTAATAAAATTATAAATATGGCATTTGCCTAAAAAATAAAGGTCAACCCAATCATTGTAAGGTTGACCTTTTTTAAGAACTCATAGTTTTTTATAATGTGATGATGTTTTTGATGTCTTTTAAGATAGTTCTTTGATCTTGAGTAAGGCTATCGGTGACAAAGGTATCAACTTCTTTAAAGGAACAAGAAATATAAGGTGAATCCACTTCCATTTTGGATGAATCACATACTACAATTAATTCATTGGTTTGATTAATAACATGACGTATCATATCAATCATATTAAGAGAACACGTTGTAAAACCATTGATGTCTTTAAAACCAAGAGAACCAATAAAAGCTTTATCAAAATGAAAACGATCCAACATGATATTAGAAAAATAACCAGAGGTTGCTTTATTGACTTTACTTAGTTCTCCTCCTGTTAAAATCGTATGAATGTTTAAATCACAACAATGGGATGCCACTAAAATAGAATGCGTGACAACGGTAATATCTTTTTTTGTTTGTAGATAGTCGACTCCCGATAATAAAGTAGAACCAGCATCTAAGAAAATCACATCACCATCTTTAATACATTCAAATGCTTTAATACAAATTTGACGTTTGGCTTGTTTATTTTGATGAATACGAAACGACACTGGTTTTTCATCGCTTGCCTGATTAAGTCGCACCCATCCATGTTCTTTAATTACTAAAGATTGACTTTCCATTTCGTTTAAGTCTGAGCGAATGGTTTCAGTTGTGACATGTAGTTGATTAGCCAATTCTTTAATTTGAATGCGACCGGATTCTAATAAAATATCATAAATTTGAATTTGACGAGTATTTTTCTTCATGGCTATGCCTCAAATAAATTATCGATAATATAGTTCGCGAATCCATCTTGATCACAAGAATCTTTTGTGATTTCGTCGGCAATGTCTTTGGTATCTTGGCTACCATTTTTTAAACAAATACCCCATCCAGCTTTTTCTAACATAGAATTATCATTGGTTGTATCCCCGAAAGCTAAAATTTGAGCGTGTGTGATATTTGTTTCATTACACAATTGATCAATCCCAAATCCTTTCGAGATATGAGGATCCATAAATTCAAATAAAGTTGATTGCGTTTTAAAACCAATGTATTTATCACTCGTATGACAAGTCATATAGTCTTCTACTTTTTTCAATTCATCTTCACTCATTCTGAACATGATTTTGGCATTGTCTTCACTCCATAATTCATCTATGTTTTTACACTCTACTAATTCACGATTACTTGTTTGCCCGGATTTAATCATCATTGGATCAATGTGTTTACACAATATTTTTTTGTGCCAGTAAAGAAATGGATTACACTCAAATTGAAACATAAGCTCACATACTTCTTTTAATGTTTCTTTTGATAATTTATAGTATTCATGTAATTGATGATTGACAAATAATTCGGCTCCATTTAAGCCAATAATGATATCAAAATCAAAGTCTAAATCCCATGACTTGGCATATTCACATAATTCTTCATATGGACGACCAGAAGCTAAACCCAATAAATATCCTTTATTGTGTAATTGGGTAAATACTTCTTTGGTTTTAGGACTTAAAATACGAGACCAATTATAAAGTGTCCCATCAATGTCACATAAGATACATTTACAATTTTTTAAATTTTTTGTTTTCATATTATTCCTCTATTTCTATAATATATGTTACCACTTATTATCAATTGAATTAAAAAATGAATTAAAAAAATTAAAAAACCAAAATTTAAATTTGGATAACCAAATATGAGTTTTGACACTGCGTATCAAAACAAGGGGTTCTAAGAGTGGGCAGGGGTGTTGTAGTCATCAAATGTTTTTGTATCTAGCAACTCTGTGGATTTATCTATTATTTTTAAATTAAATTCTGTACACATGTTTCATCACCTCGCTTACAGGTAAAGCACACAAACCTATTTAATATTAATGATGTCTATATCCCATTTTGTTAAATGTATCTTAACAGTAAAAAATGTATAATGAAAAAGAGGTAAATAACATGAAAAAAAGACAAAGAAAAAAAAACATAAAAAAAAACAGAGATATTTATGTTCCATTAATTCCAATTGAAGTAAAAAAAGAGGAAGCATTAAAAAAAATGAAGAAAAAAAATGATGGTTTAAAACATCATTAGCCACAAGATTTAGTACTCCATGTTAGCTCTACTGTGTCTATATGTCCAGAACAATATACTGTAACAGGCATAGGATTTGTAGTATATAATTTTTTCAATACAATTCCTCCTGAATAGGAACTGAATCCACCATTTATAACAAATTCATACCACCAACATTGTCCTCCAGACATATAGCTATAACGATACTGAGAGCCGTCAGGAAGTGTTATGTTTCTTTCACTTTGATTATCTGATACAACTGTTAAAGGAACCATTCCTTCAATACTTCCATCGTCATGAATTATTTGGGTTGCGTTATCATAATCTGGAATTAAATAGCCATCAAAAGAAGTTTCTTCTGCCAATATTGGAGTACTTAAAGTTGATACTAATCAAAACATAGTAATTCAATAACTAATAAATTTGTGTATTGTTTTTTTTATAAAAATCTTTTTTCTTCTTTCACATTAATATCAATTCTACTTTTGAATATTAGTATTACTAAATGTTTGTTTCTTTTATTGTGTCAAAATCATATAAAAACCATAGACTATTAAAATACAAATAAAAATGTTATCTTGATTAAGATAATAGGAGTTAAAGAAACAACTCTTTTTTTTGAAATATTTAAACAATAGATATTTAACATTTGTTCATGTGTTCACGATATTCAGTGATTTCTTTTCGAATGACATCCATTCGATCCATTGCGTAATTGTATCTTGTTTCATCATATTCCATACGATTTAGGTTCATATTTCCAACTTCTTTTGCAAGCTTTAACCACTCATTAATCAATTCGATTGGTTTTTGGCATACGCCGACAAACTGAGCCCACAGGCTCCTGCAGGTATCAAACTATTTTCTGAATCCGTCTTCATCAACGAGTTGATTTCTTCAATCGCTGGATTTAGAACGTATTTTTCGAAATCTGCCCAATGAAAACGAGCTTTTTCGGTTCCGTAGTCTCTCCAATATTCGCCACTTTTAAGCTAAAGACCTTTTGTATATCTTTTTTAGCAATCTTCTTTTCTTGGTCTTGGTACTTATAATAATGAAAAAAGATTTGGTTATTCAAAAATTAAGTCAACAAGACAATATTTAACCTTCTTTTTAGACTTGATTTTGATATAATAAATAAGATAGGATGGTGAACTATGTTTTTAAAACGAATTGAATTACTAGGATTTAAAAGCTTTGCGGATAAAACCGTCATCCAATTTGATCATGACATTACTGGAATTGTAGGACCCAATGGTTGTGGGAAAAGTAATGTGAATGATGCCATCCGATGGGTTTTAGGAGAACAAAGTACGAAATCACTTCGTTCAGGAACGAGTATGTCTGATATTATTTTCTCAGGAAGTGAGTATCGTAAACCAGTGAACTTGGCAAAAGTTACGTTGGTTTTTGATAATTCACAACATATATTTGATTCCCCTTTTGAGGAATTAGAAATTACTCGACAAATTTCTCGTGCCAATAACGAAGCTAGTTATTTTATAAATAAAAGTCCGTGTCGATTAAAAGATATTAATGATTTAGTAATGGATACTGGATTAGGTAGAGATTCTTTAAGTATTATTACCCAAGGAAATATTTCCTCCTTTGCGGATGCGAAACCAGAAGAACGTCGTTTATTATTTGAAGAAGCAGCTGGAGTAGCTAAATATAAGAAGCGTAAAAAAGTATCTTTACAAAAATTGGAAAAAACACAAGATAACTTGGATCGTCTTCAAGATATTATTGATGAATTATCGCGTCAAATTAAGCCTTTGGAAAAACAAGCAGAAAAGGCAAAGAAATATCTTGGTTTAAAAGAAGAGTTATCAACTGTTGAAATAAGTGTTTTGGTCAGTGATATTGAAATGTATCAAAACAAAATTACGGAAATTGAAAATCAACTTCGTCAAGATAAAATGGAATACACTTCTAAGGAAGCTGCCATTACTTTAAACGAAGATAAATTGACAACACTTCGTAAGGAAATGCATTCTTTAGATGCGTTAGTGAATTCTTTACAACAAGAATATACAAAAACAATGCAAGAGAGCTATCAATTAGAAAAACGTAAAGTTGAAATTGATGAAAAGCGTAAATATTTATTAAAGAATGTAGATCAGAAACAAAGACAAAAAGAAATTCAAGCGATGTTGAATGAAGCTAAGTTTGAATATGAAGATCGTAAGAATCGTTTATCTTCTTTACGAACGGATTTAAATCTTCATAAAAAGAATTTAGAAGCCATTAAGAACAATGAAAATCGTGCTTCTTATGAACTAAGACAATCCGAAAATACGTATCAACAATTATTGAATCGTAAACAAATCATTGAAAACAACATGAAACAGCCTTTCCAACATCAACAAGGAGTAAAGGCCATTGTACAAGCTCGTCGTTCTTTATCGGGCATTGAAGGAGTGGTTTCGGAATTATTTATTCCTCATGATGATAAAGTGATGGCTGTTAATGCGGCATTAGGAGGAAGCATCTACAACATTGTCACAAAAGATGAAGCCAGTGCTCGCTATGCGATTCGTTTCTTAAAGAAAAATAAATCGGGAAGAGCAACTTTTCTTCCTATGAGTGTATGTCGTCCAAGACAAATGAATTCACAAATTCAATTTATCGCATCCAATGCTCAAGGATATATAGGATGGGCAAATGAATGTGTGGATTGTAAAGAAAAATACAATTTAGTGCGAGATCGATTATTAGGAAATATTCTTGTGATTGATAATTTGGAAAATGCCAATGAATGTGCGAAACAATTAAAATATCAAGTCAAAATTGTAACACTTGATGGAGATATTGTGCATGCTGGTGGTTCAATGACCGGAGGATTTACGCGTTCACAAAGTAGTCCGGTGACTTTAAATAGTGAATTGAAACAAGTTGAAGCACAAATCAATGGACACAAAATCTCAAGAGATCATTTAATTGCGGAGGTACAAGAATACCAGCGTAAATTGGATCAAGAAAGTGATGTTTGTGTTCAGCTTCAAATTGAAATTGCGAAACTAGAAAATGTATATCAAGCTAAAAAAGATAAATATGAAACACTTTTAGAAGAGTACAAACAATTAGGAATTGCCTTAGATGAAACAAGTAATGTCGATGAAGATGAATTGGTTGTCCAAATGGCTAAGATGCATGCCAAGTTAGATGATTTGACATCACAAATTCAAACGCATCGAGCACGTCGATTAACTATTGGAAATCAAGTTGAACAATTGGAAAATGAAATTCGTTTGACACGTCGTGAAATGAATTCACTTCAAAGTGAAATTCATTCTCTTGAATTAAAACAAATGCAGTTTACTACCAAACAAGACAATGCTTTAAATCGATTAAATAGCGATTATCATATGACATATGAATATGCGTGTGAAAATCGACAAGAAGTGGATTTGGAACAAGCTAAAGATCGTGTTTTATGGCTTCGTCAAGAAATTAGTAAATTAGGTAATGTGAATTTAGAGGCTCCTCAAGAATTTGAAGAAATTAAAGAGCGATTTGATTTCTTAACGAAACAAAAAGAGGATTTGGAATTGGCTTCTAAACAGATTTTAAAGGCAATCGATGAAATGAATGAAACAATGATTGTACAATTCACAGAAATGTTTGATAAAATCAATTTAGAGTTAAATGAATCCTTTAGAGCTATGTTTGGCGGTGGAAAAGCGAAATTAGTGATGGTGGACCCGGATGATGTATTAAATACAGGAATTGATATTATTGTACAACCACCTGGAAAAACAATTAAGAATCTTCAATCATTCTCTGGGGGAGAAAAAGCATTGATTGCGATTAGTGTGTTATTTGCGATATTAAAAGCGAGAACAATGCCTCTTTGTATCTTCGATGAAGTTGAAGCGGCACTGGATCAAGCCAATGTTGAACGTTTTGCACGTTATTTATCACATTTTAGAAATCAATCGCAGTTCATTGTTGTAACGCATCGTCCTGGAACAATGGAACAATGTGATACTTTATATGGAGTAACTATGCAACAAGATGGAGTAAGTAAGTTATTAAAGGTTCAATTAAAGGATGCTCTGTCTTTGGCACAAGAGGAGGAAAAACAATAAATGGCTTTTTTTCAAAAGATTAAAGATGCCTTTGTCAAAAGCAATGATAAAGACAAATATTTAAGTGGATTGGATCGTTCTAAAAAAAGTTTTGGGGATCGTATTCGTGTTTTATCCAATAATTTTCATGGCATCGATGATGAGTTACTAGAAGAAATCATGGTGATTTTACTTGAAAGTGATGTAGGAATTCATACAGCTCAAAAAATTGTGGATACATTTGAACAACGTGGAAAAGAAATTAAAAACTATGATTCAATGGAAGATTATTTAATTTCGATCTTATATGATTTTTATGATGATAGTAGTGATAGTGAAATTAACTACAATGACAATGGTCCGACTGTTATTTTTATGGTAGGTGTCAATGGTTCTGGTAAAACGACAACAAGTGCTAAGTTAATCAAAAACTATAAAGAACAAGGTAAAAAAGTGGCTGTTGTTGCTGCCGATACATTTAGAGCCGGAGCCGTGGATCAAATTGAAGTGTGGGCCAATCGCTTAGATGTTCCTTGTATTAAAGGAAAACCAAATCAAGATCCAAGTTCCGTTATTATGGATGGATGTCAATATGCACTAGCCAATGATATTGATATTTTAATTTGTGATACAGCTGGTCGTCTTCAAAATAAAACCAATTTAATGAAAGAATTAACGAAGATGACTCGCGTAGCTCAAAAAGTAATTCCTGATGCACCGCATGAAACATGGCTTGTCATGGATGCGACAACAGGACAAAATGGAATTAGTCAAGCACAGTTGTTCTTAGAAGCAACTAATGTAACGGGTATTGTCTTAACGAAAATGGATGGAACAGCTAAAGGTGGAGTTGTCTTAGCTATCCGTGATTTACTTCACTTACCAGTTCGTTTCTTAGGACTTGGTGAAAAACCAGAGGATTTAAAACCATTTGATATCAATGCGTATTTAATGGGAATCACTAAGGGATTGGAAGAGTAATGTTAGATCGTTTTGTATTAAATGAATTGTTTGATGTGTATGGTGAATTATTGACACCTCGTCAACAAGAAATACTTCAATTATATGTTCAAGAAGATCTATCGTATGCCGAAATCAGCGAAGAATTGTCAATTTCGCGTTCAGCAGTACTAGATGCAGTACATAAATCAATTTCACAGTTAGAAAAATATGAATCTGTGATACAATATTTAAGCAAGAAAAAGCAACTACAAGATTTGGTTGCTTCTGATAAAGAATTGTCAAAGAGAGTTAATGAAATATTCTAAGGAGGAAATTATGGCAATTGTAATGAGCGTTAATGCAGGAAGTTCTTCATTTAAATTTCAAGTATTTGAAATGCCTGAAGAAAAAGTTTTAGCACAAGGAAATGTAGAAAGAATTGGACTAGAAAATTCTATCTTCGGAATGAAATTTAATGGACAAAAGATTAAAGAAGTAATGGATATTCCAGATCATGGAGTAGCTGTTAAGAAAATCATGAGTGCATTAGTTGACAACAAAATTGTTGAACATTTAGATGATATTCAAGCTGTAGGTCATCGTATGGTTCATGGTGGAGAATACTTTGATCATTCAGTAAAAGAAAGCCAAGAAGCAATCGATAAATTTATTGAATTGACAGACTTAGCTCCTTTACATAACCCAGCTGGTTTATTAGGTTATCGTTCTTTTAAAGAAGCTTTACCACATGCTTCTCACACATTTGTATTCGATACAGCATTCCATCAATCAATGCCAAAAGAAAATTATTTATATCCTATTCCATATGAATACTATGAAAACGATAAAATTCGTCGTTATGGAATGCACGGAACAAGTCACTTATATTTAACACAACGTTATGCAGAATTGACTGGTAAAAAGATTGAAGATGTTAACATTGTAACTTGTCACTTAGGAAATGGTGGAAGTATCACAGCTGTTAAGAATGGTAAATCATTCAAAACTTCAATGGGATTCACTCCATTAGCAGGAATTATGATGGGTACTCGTTGTGGAGATATTGACCCAGCTATCATCGTTTATCTACAAAAGAAATATGGATATACTTATGAAGACATCGATAACATTTTAAATAAAAAATCGGGTTTCTTAGGTGTTTCTGGAATTTCAAGTGATTCACGTGACATCGAAGATGCAGCAGCTGAAGGAAACGAAAGAGCTATCTTAGCTGAAAAAATGTTCAATAACCGTGTAATCGAAACTGTTTCTGGTTACATTGGATTAATGGGTGGTGCCGATGCCATTGTCTTTGCCGGAGGAATCGGTGAAAACTCTTGGTTACACCGTAAAGAAATCTGTGATGGTTTATCTGTATTCGGTGTAGAAGTATTAGATGAATTAAATAAAGATGTACGTGGTGTTGAAAAGAAATTAAGTTCTGAAGCAAGTAAAATGGAAGTATGGCTAATTCCTACTGATGAAGAATTAGTTATGGCTCGTGATGCTTACAAGGATTTAATGGAAAATGCATAAAACCATTCTTGAAGAAATACAAAAAGCTGATATTATTACCATTTTCCGTCATCAATTAGCAGACTCTGATGCGATGGGCTCACAACTTGGACTTGCGACATGGATTCGCGAAACGTATCCTGAAAAACAAGTGTATTGTTGTGGGATGATGTCACCGGTTTCAAGTAAATTTGTGGATCATTTAGATGAAGTAAGCGATGAAACCATCGCTTCTTCATTAGCTATATTATTGGATACAAGTAATTTAGCACGTGTATCGGATTCTCGTTTTTCATTGGCAAAACACTCAATTCGTATTGATCATCATGTCAAGATTGAAGAAATATGTGATATTGAATGGATAGATGAAAAGGCAAGTGCAACGTGTGAAATGGTGCCTTTATTGTTTAAAGAAAACGATATTAAGATTTCTGCACGTGCGGCCCAATATTTTTATTGTGGGTTAATTGCCGATAACATTCGTTTTTCCATTGCCAGTGTAAGAAAAGAAACATTTGAAGTAGCTGCTTATTTGATTGAATGCGGAGTGGATGTATTAAAAGCCAATGAACTTAATTTTTCTATTTCATTATCGGATTATCAATACGAAACCAAAGTTCGAAATCAATCGCAAGTAATGAATAAATGTATGTATGCCATTATGGAAAGAGAAGACTATCAGTCTTGTGGACAAACATATGAAAATGCCAAAGATAAAGTCTATTGTCTAAGCGGTATTCAAGAAATTGAAATTTGGGCTTTGTTTACGAAGATGAAAGACAGTGAATTATACGCATGTTCTCTTCGTTCAAAAACGAAAAATGTACGTGATATTGCCTCGTCTTTTGGTGGAGGTGGTCATGTTTGTGCATGTGGAATAAAAAACATCACCATTGAACAAGTTCATGAAATTATCGATTGTATATCAAAAAGAAGTATTGAAAATTAAATAAAGTAAAGTATTAAGCGTAAGCTTGGATCCACGTGGTTAGGGAAAATCTCCCTGGCCACTTTTTTTAAGGAGGAAAAATGAAGAAAATTTTAATGAATATTGTAGGAAGTAGTTTGTTGGCATTTGGTGTTTGTGCCTTTATTGTTCCTTTTGATATCATTGCCGGAGGAGCAACAGGATTATCTATTATTACGCATAAATTAGTTGGTATTCCAATGTCAGCTACGGTATTATTTATAAATCTTGTATGTCTACCAATTGGATATATCTTTGGATCAAAAGAACTTGTATATGGTTCTCTATTATCTAGTTTTGTGTATCCTATTGCCTTGGCTTTCTTTGAAAACATTCCTTTTATTACTCAAATTGTCGACAACATCTTTTTAGCTGTATTATGTGGAGGAATTGTATGTGGAATGGGAATTGGTTTGGTTATGAAATCAGGTGGGTCTACCGGAGGTGTAGATATTCCATGTTTACTCGCATCAAAATATTTAAAAGTGCCTGTCAATACCGTTATTAATGTTGTGGATACATGTATCATGATTGGACAAGTTCCATTCTCAAATGTCACATATGTCATCTATGGATTAATCTATACATATTTTATGACCAATTCGATTTCCCGTGTACTAACTATGGGAGTGGATAAATACCAAGTCGATGTGATTAGTGAATTCTATGAACAAATTGCCCAGGCTTTATTAAAAGAGGACTATGGAATTACTTTATCGTATGTACAATCTGGATATCGTAAAAAAGAAATTAAGAAAATCGAGTGTGTTGTGGATGTGAAACGACTTCGTAATGTACAAGCTATTATTGAAGAAATTGATAACACAGCCTTTGTGACGGTTAATAAAGTCGTGGATGTAAAAGGTAGAGGATATACACTAGAAAAGGAATGGCTATGACATCCATTTTATTAAGTGATTTTAATTTTGATCAAAATTGGGCATATCCAACCTTAAAAAAATATCTCAAAAAAGAAGACAAAGTATGTATCTGTGCTTTAACTTTTTTCGATGATACCAAATCAATTGAAGATTGGAATAAACAATTTAAAAAAGGACAAGGATATTTTTATCGTTTATATAACGATGTATTTCATAAATACGGGATATCAAACATTGAATGGATTCAATACTATGAAGATAGCTATGAACAAATGAAACAAAAAATTGAAAATAGTACGGTTTTATATATTCCAGGTGGAGCTCCTGACTTATTTATGAAACGAATAAAAGAATGTCGTTTAAAAAAAGTTATCAAAAATTATAAAGGAACGATTATTGGTGTGAGTGCTGGGGCAATGGTACAACTGAATCAATATCACATTACTCCTGATGATGAATATCCTGAATTCAAATATTTAAATGGACTTGGTTTTGTTTCTGATTTTGATATTGAAGTTCACTATAATGCCAGTAACCATCAAAAGAAATATATTCAAAAAGTTAAAGACGAAAAACAATTACCAATCTATGGAATATATGAAACAGGTGGTATTGTTTGTGCAGAAAAAATGGAATTATTTGGAAAGGTGGTTGAGCTATGAAAAAAATATTAGTTGTTTTAATGTGCTTTTTATTGAGTGGTTGTTCTTTGTTTCAATCCAAAATAAATGACATTAAAGGAAACTTGATTGGGAATGGATATACGATTTATACATACGATAACTATGGAAATGAAGTTCTTCAAACATCGGGCTCAAAAATCAGTATTACCGGAAATCCAATCGAACAAACGAGTTATGATGAAGATGGTAGTGTGGAAACAAGTTATGAATTATCAAGTGTAATCACAATTACCATTGATGGAAAAGAAATGGAATCTTGTGGGGATACTTGTATATTTGAACAAAAGGGATTAACTCCAGATGTAGATTTCATATCTGAAAGCATTGATAGTTCTTCAAATTCTATTATGGATGCTTCTTCTGTTTCAAGATTTATCAACAAGTATAAAAATATGTTTGGGAAATCAAGAGTGGTAGTTATCAAATCGCAATTAGGACAACCTATTGTAGCGTATTCAGGTGATAAAGTGTATTGGGAAATACCAGAAGATCTTCCGAAAATGACGAAATTAATGATTGATGGAAAAGCGTTATATATTCATCGAGCTAATTTTCAAATTATTGATAAAGATTTATTAAATTAAAAGACCACGATTTTTGTCGTGGTCTTGATTTGTTATTCAATTGGAATATATCTTGTCTCATCAACACGTTTAGGTGCTTCTTTAGGAAGAACAATCTTCAATTCACCATTATCGAATGAAGCTTTGACATCTTCTTGACGAACATTTTCACCTACATAGAATGAACGAGCATATGATCCGCTGAAACGTTCTTTACGAACAATACGTCCATTTTCATCTTTGTTTTCAGTGCTATTAGAAGTCTTGGCACCAACTTTCAAATATCCGTTCTTTAATTCCATTTGGATATTTTCTTTTTTGACACCTGGCATTTCGATAGACAATTCATAGTTATTGTCTTTTTCTACGATATCAGTTTTCATAAAATCACTGTTCGAAGAACCTGTAAAGAAATCATCAAATAAATCAAATGTTGGATAGTACATCATAATAATCGCCTCCAGTTTTTATGCAAACAAAATAATGAAACTATCACTTTGTTTATTGTTGTATATTCACAAAGGATTAAGTATTTCCTTTGACATTGTTATTATAACACTATAGTTAGCACTGTCAATAGTTAAGTGCTAAAAAATGTGATAAAGTAGTTGATAAATTTACAAGTATTTATTCTTCAAAGGATCCAGTATATAAGCGATAATATACACCTTTTTGAGCCATTAAATCATCGTGATTTCCTCTTTCAATGATTTTTCCATTATCTAATACCATAATCGCATTGGCATTCTGAATCGTACTTAAACGATGGGCAATCACAAATACCGTTCTTCCGGCCATTAATTTATCCATACCTTCTTGAACGATTTTTTCAGTATGTGTATCAATAGAACTTGTAGCTTCATCTAAAATTAGAACTGGTGGATTGGCCACAGCTGCACGAGCAATTGACAACAATTGTTTTTGTCCTTGTGATAAAGTTTCTTGTCCAGCAACGATTTGGGTATTATAGCCATGTTCTAAGTGTTTAATGAAATCGTGTGCATTGGCAAGTTTACTAGCCGCAATGCATTGTTCATCTGTGGCTTCTAAGTTACCATAGCGAATATTGTCCATGATGGTTCCAGTAAATAAGTTCACATCTTGAAGAACAATTCCTAGAGAATGACGTAAATCATCTTTCTTTATTAACTTCACATCAATTCCATCATAAGTAATAGAACCTTCTTGAATATCATAAAAACGATTAATTAAGTTAGTGATTGTTGTTTTACCGGCACCTGTTGCTCCAACAAAGGCAATTTTTTGTCCCGGTTTGGCAAATAAGGAAATATCGTGTAAAACTGTTTTCTTATCGTTGTATCCAAACGTGACATGATTAAATCGTACATCTCCTTTTAAAGGAACAAGTTGAATGGAACCATCATTGTGTACATGACGCCAAGCCCAATGACCAGTTTGTTCATGACATTCAACCAATGATTCATTTTCTTTTTTAACGTTGACTAAGGTTACCGTTCCATTATCGGTTTCAGGAGTTTCATCAATTAGATCATAAATACGTTTGGCTCCGGCACTTGCCATAATAATGGAATTTAATTGTTGTGATACTTGGTTAATGGGTCCATTAAATGAACGATTCAACTGTACAAAGGAAACAATAATACCTACTGTAATACCAGCTTTTCCGTTGATTGCTAAAATAGAACCAACAATGGCAACGACGACATAAGATAAATAACCAATGTTTCCTAAAATAGGCATTAAAATATTGGCATAGGTATTGGCATTTCGACTGGCTTCACATAGTTGATTATTAACTTTTTTGAAATCTGAGATGGATTGTTTTTCGTGATTAAAGACTTTGATGACTTTTGTTCCTTCAATCATTTCTTCGATAAATCCATTGACTTGTCCTAGTTCTCTTTGTTGAGCGTTAAAATACTTTCCAGATAAGCCGGTTACTTTTTTAGAAATAAAGATACAAAGTAAAGAAAACGCAATTGTTATAATAGCTAAAATGGGACTCATCACAAACATGGAAATTGCTACGGCAATAATGGTTACGAATGATGAAAATAAATTGGGAATGCTTTGGGAGATAAATTGTCTTAGTGCATCCACATCATTTGTATAAACGGACATAATATCGCCATGGGCATGGGTATCAAAATATTGAATAGGAAGTGATTCCATATGGATGAATAATTTTTTTCGTATATTGTTTAGTGTACCCAAAGCTACATTCAACATTAAACGATTCCATAAATAAGAAGATAGAACACCAATTAAATAGATACACGCTAATTTGGATAAAGCGGAAAATAGTGGCATATAATCTGGTGTTTCTTGACTTAACATAGGAACAATATACACATCAACTAAACTTTTAATAAAAGTATTTCCTATGACTCCGGTAATAGATGAAATTAATATTAAAATAATTACTATAAAGGCTAACAATTTATAATTTGAAATCACTTCTTTTAAAACACGAAATAAACTTGAAAAATTAGGTTTCTTTTTATTGTTCATCAAAGTCGCCTCCTTTTTGTTGCGCTAAATACGTATCACGATAAGCTTCACAAGTATTTAACAATTGTTCATGACATCCTTTCGCAATGATTTTACCATCATCAATCACAATGATTTGATCAGCATCTTGAATGGACGAAACACGTTGCGAAATAATAATACGAGTTGTATCCGGTATCTTTTCCATAAAAGCATTACGAATCAAAGCATCGGTTTTGGTATCAACAGCACTTGTCGAGTCATCTAAAATTAAGATTTTAGGTTTCTTTAATAAAGCTCTGGCAATACATAATCGTTGTCTTTGACCACCGGAAACATTGCTTCCACCTTGTTCAATGTGGGTGTTATATTGATGTGGCATTTTATCAATGAATTCACTTGCTTGTGCTAAGTTACACATTTCTTGAATTTCTTCTTCCGTAGCATTTTCATTAGCCCATCGCATATTTTCATTGATGGAACCCGTAAATAAAACATTCTTTTGAAGAACCATGGCCACATTATCACGTAACACTTTTAAATCATAGTTACGGACATCAATACCACCAACTTTTACACTTCCTTTTATCGTGTCATATAAACGAGGAATTAATTGAACAAAACTTGTTTTACCCGATCCTGTTGCTCCTAATATTCCTAGCGTTGTACCAGAATCGACATGAAGATTGATGTCCTCTAATACATATCCTTCATCAACTTGACCGTAATTGAAATAAACATGATCAAAGTCAATACTTCCATCTTTTACTTCTTTTAATCCATTATCTGGAGAAGTAAGTGTGCTTTTAAAATTAATCACTTCACAGACACGTTCACAACTTGAAATAGACATTGTAATCATGACGATGTTCATAGATAACATCATTAATGACATTAAAATATTGTTTACATATGTGAACATCGATAATAGTTCACCTGTTGTCATTGAATTTGAAACAACAAGATGAGCTCCAAACCATGAGATGGCTAATATACAACAATACACGGTAAACTGCATTGATGGATTATTAAAAATCAATATTTTTTCAGCTGCTTTTTGTAGATTATAAACATCATCACTGGCTTGAGTGAATTTTTCTTTTTCGTGTTCTTCTCGAACAAAAGATTTCACAACACGAATACCAGAAATATTTTCTTGTACCGAAGAGTTTAAATTATCAATCTTTTTAAACATTTTTTTAAATTTAGGATGAACTCTTGTAGATACTAAAAACAACACAATTCCCAAAAAAACAATCGCAAACACAAAGATAATAGATAATTTGGCATTAATACGAAAAGCCATAAAAAGGGCAAAACACAACATTAATGGAGAACGTACCATGGTACGAATAATATTCATATACGCATTTTGAATATTCATAACATCGGTTGTCATACGAGTGATTAAACTACCAGTTGAGAAGTAGTCAATATCACTAAAGGAAAAATTTTGGATGTTTTCGTATTCTGCTTCACGTAGATTTTTCGCAAATCCACTGGCGGCAACCGCTGCATATTTTCCACTTAATGCACCGGCAATTAAAGAAATAAGAGCACAGAAAATCATGTATAATCCAATTTTAAAGATGATATTCATATCACCATTGGATATTCCTAAATCTACTAAATCGGCCATTAAATAAGGAATATAAACTTCCATAATAACTTCAATGGATACATAAATCATGGATTTGAGGGATGCGGATTTGTATTCTTTTATATAATTCATTAAAGTCTTAATCATTCAATTTCCTCCTTTGTGAGATTATTTAAAGCTTTATTGATGTATTTAAGAAAATCATCGGCTTCTTGTTTAGTGAAACCCTTTAATAGAATATTCTCATTTTCTTCAATTTGATTTTCTACCATGGATAAGACATCTCTAGCTTTGTCTTGAAGAATAATTTGTTTAGCTCGTTTATCATTTGGATTTGAAATCCGTTTAATGTAGCCTTTTTGTTCTAAACGATTTAATAAACCAGTAACAGTGGGATTCGAAATTTGAAATGCCTTTTCTAAATCTTTTTGAACAACGTATTCATGTTCATGTAACGACAGATAATGTAGAATATCGCTTTGCGATTTAGTTAGATCAATTTCTTTTAACTTTTCGTCTACTTTATTTTTTAGATTTCGACTAATCATATTGATATATAAACCATATTGATCACTCATATATTTTCTCCTTTCATAGCACGCTATATAATAGCATGCTATATAAATATATGCAATTGCGAAATCACATTATTTTGATACAATAAAGCTATGAAAAAAAATGAAGAATATATTGTGACGTGTATTGATGAAACACGCTTAGGATCAGGAATTGTAAAAATAGATGATCAAGTCGTATTTGTGAATGATATGATCAAAGATGAAGTAGGGAAGATTAAAATACTAAAAGTAAAGAAAAACTACGCTTATGGAAAATTAATAGAAAGAATGACAACAAGTCCATATCGCATTGAACCACTTTGTCCTTATAAAACATGTGGTGGATGTCAATATCAATTTGTGGATTATTCTTATCAACTACAAATGAAGACAAAACAAATGAGCGAATTATTTCATCGTCAAGTTGATGAATCGATTGAGGTACTAGATACCTTAGGATCTCAAGAACCTTATTATTATCGAAACAAAGCACAATTTCCTGTTCAAGTAAAAGACAACAAAATATTAATGGGATTTTATCGTCAACATTCCAATGACATTGTTCCTTGTAAAGAGTGTAAAATTCAATCTCATATGATTAATGAAATATATCAGTGGCTACAAAAACATTTATCATTTGCCCAAGCTAAACAACTACGTCATGTGTTTATACGGAATTCAAAAACAGAAGCACAAGTTGTCTTTATTGGGAAAAGTGAACAAAAATTTGATGGTTTAGTAAAAGATTTAGTTGAAGCATTTCCTAATATTACTAGTGTTGTATTCAACTATAACACGCGTAATGATAATGTCATTTTAGGGGATGAATATAAAGTATTGTATGGAAGAGATTATATTTATGAGTCGTGTATGTCTCATTCCATTCAACTTCATTTTAAATCTTTTTTTCAAGTAAATCCCAAACAAATGGAAACATTATATCAATGTGCTATTGACATGGCTAATTTAAATGGAAACCAAAAATGCATTGACTTATATTCTGGAACAGGAACGATAGCTCTAGCTATTTCTGATTATGTTAAAGAAGTAACAGGAGTCGAAATTGTACAAGAAGCCGTTGATAATGCCAATGTGAATAAAGAAATCAATCATATAACCAATTGTCAGTTTGTATGCCAAGATGCCAGTGTCTTTGCCCATGAACATCGTAATGAAAACATTGATGTTTTATTTGTGGATCCACCTCGTAAGGGAATGACTAAACAAGGAATCGAAGACATTGTGACTTTGAAACCACAAAAAATCATTTATGTGTCTTGTAGTCCAGATAGTCTGTGTCGTGATTTGAATATCTTTAAAGAACAAGGATATCGATGTAAAAAGATTCAACCTGTTGATATGTTCTGTCAAACAACGGGACTTGAAAATGTGGCGTTATTAGAATATGAATAATGTAAGTTATGATTATTATCGGATTTTTTACTATGTAGCGAAATATAAAAGCATTTCGCAGGCGGCTAAAATATTACATAGTAATCAGCCCAATATCACAAAGTTTATGAATAAACTCGAACAACAACTAGGTTGTAAATTGATGAACCGTTCAAATAAAGGAATTTCCTTAACGCCAGAAGGAGAACAATTATTTGAACATGTTACCATTGCGTATAATCAACTTCAGGAAGCTGAACAACAATTAAGTAGTGCCCGTCAACTTCAAACAGGAACGATTCGTATTAGTACCACAGAAATTGGAATGCATGGGATCTTGTTGTCTTGTTTACTAGATTTTCGAAAGAAATATCCTAACATTCATTTTATGATTAGTAATGAGTCTTGTACGCAGGCAATTGAATCGCTTAAAAAAGGAATGGCAGACTTTGCCTTGGTCACAACGCCTTTATCAGCGCCTTTTAATTTTAAAACAAGAACATTAAAATCTTTTGAAGAAATATTGGTTGCCTCTTGTGATTTTGATTGTCATCAAAACATGGAAATGAAAGATATATTGTCTTATCCTATTATTAGCTTAGGAAGACATGCTAAGACATATGAATTATATGAACAGATTTTTTCATCCGATGGATTGGAATGGAAACCGGATATTGAAGTAGCTACAGCTGATCAGATATTGCCGATGATTAAGATGAATCTAGGAATTGGTTTTGTACCGGATTTTATAGTACAAGAGGATTTGGAAAAAGGATTGGTAAAACAAGTTTCCAATTTAAAGTTTAAACGCGATATTGTGTTATTAGAGGATACAACGATACAATTAAATATCGCAAGTAAAACATTTAAAGAACATATGATAAAGAAAACAGGGTAACCAAAGTTAACCGGGGTTTTTCCAAAGTTAAGTGGGGTCAACACCGGGG
>NZ_JBJEEX010000129.1:0-4539 GCF_051873495.1 Floccifex sp. | reverse complement strand
CGCTAAAGCTTTTCCTGACCCCCAGAATATCTGGGGGTTTTATGTAGACAAAAAACACATTCATTTTAATCATGATGTGTTCTTTTATCAATAAATTATTTATACTCAAATAATTCTTTTAATTCTTGTTTTGATAAAGAAGAAATCGTTCCTTGTGCTCCTTCCACAAACATATCACTCATTTCTTTTTTATTCTGTTGCATCTCATAAATTTTTTCTTCAATCGTTCCTTTTACCAATAATTGATAAACCAATACATTCTTTGTTTGACCAATTCGGTAGGCACGATCGGTTGCCTGGTTTTGAGCTGAAATATTCCACCAAGGATCAAAATGGATAACAGCTTGCGCAGCTGTTAAATTCAATCCCGTTCCCCCTGCTTTTAATGAAATCAAGAATACATCACTATCATCACTTTGGAATTCATCCACTTCTATTCTTCGTTTTTCTTTACTTGTTTGTCCGGTAATCATGTGATACTTAATTCCACGGGCATTAAATTCTTTAATAAAGTTATCAAAAATAGAAGTAAACGAAGAGAACAATAATACTTTCTTATTGTTTTCTTTTAATGTTTCAATTAAATCAAGGCATACACTCATCTTAGTAGACATAGTATCTATATCTGAATACAACATACGAGCATCACAACAAATTTGTCTTAGTCTTGTCATAAGGGCAAGAATTAAGATAGAGTCCACGTGTTCTAATTTAAATTGTTCTTGAAGTTGTTCATTGGCACGAGCTAAATTCGCTAAATAAATGTTCTTTTCTTCGGATGAGAAAGACAACCACATTTCTTTTTCAACTTTATCTGGTAAATCTTTTAATACTTCTTGTTTTGTTCTTCGTAAAATAAATGGAGCTACTAATTTCTTTAATTGTTCTTGTTTCTTAGTATCGTTGTCAATACGAATTGGTTTTTCAATATTCTTAGTGAAATGCGATAAAGAATATAAATAACCTGGCATTAAAAAATCAAAAATGGACCATAATTCACTTAAACTATTTTCAATAGGTGTTCCTGTTAAAGCTAAACGATGAGAACATTGTAGTGATTTAACGCATTGCGCATTTTGTGTTTTAGGATTCTTAATATATTGCGCTTCATCTAAAATCACATATTCAAATTCCTTTTTAACATATTCTTTAATGTCACGTTTCAAATAATCATACGTTGTGATATATAAATCATGTTTTTCATGAATATAGGCTGTACGCTCATTTTGAGCACCTGAAACACAAACAGAATCCAATTGAATATTAAATTTATGAATTTCATTGTCCCAGTTATACATTAAAGAACTAGGACATACAATTAAATGTGGTTTATCGGATTTATAACTATCTAAATACACTAATACTTGTAGTGTTTTTCCAAGTCCCATATCATCGGCTAAAATACCATTTAACTGCATTGTATTTAAATGGGAAATCCAACGAATTCCTTCTTTTTGATAATCTCTTAATAAAGAATCATATTTCGAATCTATTTCAAATTCTTTTAAAGAATCTAAGCGATTAGCATAGGCTTGTACTGTTTCATCTTGATGAATTTCAAATTCAATGTTATCGAGATGAAGCATTTGATAAGCAGGCTTTACAATTTCATCTTTCTTTAAATCTTTACTACCTAAATCCATTTGCGTTGCGAAATCATCTAATTGCTCAATATCCTTTGATTCCAAATCAATGGTTTGACCATTTTTAAGCTTAAAGAATTTTTTCTTTTTACGATACGCATTTAAAATCTGAATTAATTCTTCTTTTGATACATCATCTGTATCAATACGCATTTCCAATAAGTTATTCTCAATGTGTACTCCTACATTTAAATTTAAAGACTTTCGATTCTTTAACTGCATTAATTCTTCCGAAACATAGACTTGTGCTTGTTCCATTAATAAAGGAATTCCTTTATCAAGAAAATCATTTAAGCGTTGTCCTCTTGTTTTAAAGATAGCTACGTTATTTTCGATTTTATTGGCATAGTTTTCAATAATGGCTTCAATCGCTTGAATGGAAGGCATTTCACATGGCATGAATAACTTTTTAGACACACCATTTTCCAAGTATTCTCCCCATACTCTTAAATCAGCGTCTTGTAGATCGGAATAAATTTTAATGTCTTTAATATCAACATGGAATGCATCTAAATCACATTGTGTTGTTAAGTCAAAGTATTGTAGATTGGGTTCAATCATTTGAAGGTATAGTTCCTTCATATTTGAATCTTTAATTTTAATACCACGATTAGTACGAATAAAATCCACTAAGCGAGCGACTTGTCCATATGAATCTAATTGATATCGAGTAAGGGTGCGGTTTTCCATTTTATATAAATGTGAATGACCAATGGTTAAGTCAGAATCTAATTCATATTCAATGGTATATAATTCATTTTGTTTAGAAATTGTAACTGGAATTGTGATTTCTTTTTGATCAATGTAAAAATCATAATAATCACTAGGAAGCTGACTAGCTAAGCCAAAGACACTATCAATGTTTTCTTTATTAACTTCAATAGTTTTACGAACGTCTTTGGAAATATATTGTGTTAAAAAATCAAGAATTAACTCACTATAAGAATCTAAGTTTTCTCTTTTTAAGATAACAGAATTGGTTTTTCCTAAGTCATAATTGGAACGTTTCGCAAAGCCAAGCACTAAATCAGGAATGTCTTTTACTTTATAGAGTTTATTGGTTCCAATGGAAAAAGAAAGCTCATGGCCAAAACGTGAATCCAATGATAAATGAATGTGAATGGTTTCGTCTTGTTCAGATAATAAATGAGATAATCTATCTTTTTTTGATTGATTCACAACTTTCATTAGTTCTTGGTTTTGATATTCCATCGCAACGCGTTGTAATTCTAGTTCTCTTAAACGGTTTTGTTCTCTTTTATAAGCTTGATAATCTAATTCATATGGAAAAGAAGTCGGTTCTATTTCGTTTATAAAATTACAAGTCGCTACTAAGTGTACACATCCTCTATCATTAAAGTTTTCACAGTTACATCGATAGCCTTGTATTAAGCCATTTTCCGATATAACCACTTTACAATTAATTTGACGTCTATTTTGTAGGAAAATAGTACGGGCAACGTATTTATGATTTTCATATCGAATCGTAATTTTTTGTAGTTCTCCGGTATAATAAGGATCTTCTGCTTGATAAAGAATCCATGTATTATTCACTAATTTTCGTATAGAAGAGTTTTGAACAAACATATATAAGAACCTCCTTATTTGTATAATTTTATCATGTTTAGATTTGATTAGACATAAAAAAAGCCCCTTATGGGACTTTTTTTTGAGAAGAGAGTATATATGTGTTTTTTCAACAGCTAATTTCTTAGCTGTCTATAATATACTAAACATTTTTAAAGAAAATATAGTTGATTTATGTGAAATTATGTTAAAACAAACAACCATTAATTTTAAAAGAAGCATGAGCTTTATTTCTCATGCTTCATATCCTCTCGGATTTGTTTAATTTTATGTTTAATCACTTCATCACTTAGTTCTAAATGATCCACATATGGTTTCAATATTTCTTGTTCCACTTTTAAGCGCATTTTAATCGCGTATTCTTTGTCTTTGGAACGACATAAATAATAGTCTTTGCCATTGAAACCTATTGTCGATAACCATTTATTCGTTGACTTATCATAACAGACTCCATTCACTCCTGAACTATTACTACTTCTAAGTTCATGGTTTAAAGATTTTTGGATAACAGCAGACTGCATATTTTTATCCAAGGCTTCTTTGACACATCCACATGAAGTTGTATTGCCACTGATTAAAGAGGCATTGGATACCATACACTCTTTTCCACAATCACATATACAACGCCATACGACCGATCCAAAAGATCGTTGATTGGTTTTAGATATGACTAAAAGCTTACCAAAACGCATTCCTGTTAAATCACGAAAATGTACTCCTTGATTTTCTTTACGAAGACATCCACATGATTTTGTATGACCATCTTTTAAATTACGACTACTGACATCAACTGTATTTCCACAATCACATGTACAATGCCATACAATGCTTCCTCTATCTCTTTTGTCTGTTTTATAGTTTACAGTAAATCTACCAAAGCGATGATTGGTCAAATCAACTGTCTGTCCCATATATTATTTATGTTTCTTTTTCTTGTTTCTTCGTACAAGCAACACCAATAATATAAAGAATACCAATACACATATTACTATGCTCAATAATCCTATGATAAAACTATAATCCACATACGCTTCTTCCTCTTCTTCTTTTTCCTGATAAGGATCTTCATATGTTTCATCTGTTATGCTTCCTACCAGCACTAATCGTCCATTGGTCGAATCCGATGCACATGTAGAAAGTAATACAAGACGAGTTGGTGAAGATATATCAAGTGTAGTTATACTTACACTCTTGATATATTCCAAGTACGATTGAATATCGGTTTCTGATGTATTGTATGTCCTAGTATCATAGGCATCCACGCTCAACAACGAAAAGAAATCCACTCCATATTCTTTTCCCTCGACAA
>NZ_JBJEEX010000128.1:0-4549 GCF_051873495.1 Floccifex sp. | reverse complement strand
ATGATATGAAACAATATATTTATGAAACACTCTCTTTTATAGAATCTAACTCTACAAACACGGAAGTACAAGTCGTATATTACGAAGATTATGATTATAAAATGATTAATGGAGTCATACGCATAATTGATTTTCAAGATGGTTTTATTATTATTGATGACAAAAAAATAAATATCAATGATATCTATGATATCAATTAAAAAAGGGTTGATGCGCATCAACCCTAATTTTTTTACTATTTATTTAAAACATCAAAACAACGATCACACAATCCATCTTCATGAGAAGTTGTAGTGATATTCCAGCATCTAGGACAAACAGTTCCTTGTGCTTTTTCAACACTAACTTGACATACTTCGTATTGTGTTAATTCATCATTTGTGAATTCAATTTGAGATACTGTGAACCATTGTGGTACATTACTTAACATTTCATCAATAACAGCTTTTTGTTCAGGACTAACATGTAAGTTGACTTTAGCTTCTAATGGTTTTCCAATCAATTTTTCAGAACGTTTTTCTTCTAATGCTTTAAACACATCTTTACGAATTTCAAATAAAGTTTTCATTTTTGCCTTAATGTCTTCAACATCAAAATCAAGTTCTAATGAAACGAAAGACTCTAATTGAATTGATTCAGAATTAAATTTCATGAAATCATTGATTTCTTCACAAGTATGGCAAAGAATTGGATTCCACAATTTAGCTAACACTTCAACAGCTGTATATAAAACAGTTTGAACTTCACGGCGAGCATGACTATCAACGTTTTCAATATATAAAATGTCTTTTGTGTAATCTAAATAGTATGCAGATAAATCATTTGTCATTAAATTTGATAAATAACTTACAACATCAGAGAAACGATATTCATTATATGCTTTGATTACATAGTCACTTGCATCTTTCAATAATACTAAAATATATTGATTTAATTTGCTTAATTCATTAAATGGAAGACATTGTTCTTTATTAAATTCGTTGTCATCTAAGTTAGCCATTAAGAAACGGAATGTATTACGTACTTTACGATAGTTGTCACTAACTTGTTTCAAGATATTTTGTCCCATTGAAACATCAGCTTGATAATCAACTGAACAAGCCCATAAACGAAGAATATCAGCACCATATTTCTTAGTGATTTCTCCAGGAGCTACTGCATTCCATAATGATTTAGACATTTTTTGTCCTTTTTCATCCATTACGAATCCATGTGATAAAACAGCTTTATAAGGAGCTTGTCCATGAACAGCTGTACCAACGATTAAGCTTGAGTTAAACCATCCACGGTATTGATCAGATCCTTCAAAGTATAAATCAACAGGATAATCTAGACCTCTTTCTTTAATACATCCTGTATGTGATGAACCTGAATCGAACCATACATCCATTGTATCCATTTCTTTACGAAATACACCATTTGGTGAGTGTTCAGAAGTATAACCTTCCGGTAATAAATCTTTAGCTTCTCTTTCAAACCATACATTTGAACCATATTCTGCGAATAATTCAGCAACATGTTTGAAAATTTCTTCATCAATTAAAGGTGTATCATCTTCTCCATAAATAATAGGAATTGGAACACCCCATGCACGTTGACGTGAAATACACCAGTCACCACGATCCGCAATCATATTGTGCATTCTTTGTTCTCCCCAACTAGGAGTCCATTCTACATTATGAATTTGTTCCAATAATTCATCTCTAATTTTATCAATAGATGCGAACCATTGCGTAGTGGCACGATAAATTACTGGTTTCTTTGTACGCCAGTCATGTGGATAAGAGTGTGTAATAAATTGAAGTTTTAATAAACATCCTAATTCATCTAGACGCATTGTAACTGTCTTATTGGCATCTTCAACATATTGACCAGCTAGCCATTCCCCACAATCTTCTGTCATGCATCCTTTTTCATCGACATTGACATATACAGGTAAATTATATTTATTACCAATGATAAAGTCATCCATACCAAAACCAGGAGCTGTATGAACACATCCAGTACCAGCATCTGCAGTAACGTGTTCTCCACACATCAAGATAGATTCTCTATCTTCATATAATGGATGCGTACATGTAATATATTCAAATTCTTTACCTTTATAAGTTCTAATAACATCGCGTTGTTCAAGACCAAATAAGTCACATAAAGAATCAACCATTTCAGCTAACATGATCAAATTTCCTTTTTCTGTTTTAACTAGTGCATAGTCAAAATCAGGATGAACAGAAATACCTAAGTTAGCAGGAATAGTCCAAGGTGTAGTTGTCCAAATCACAAAATAATCATCACTAGTTAACACACCTTTTCCATCTTTAACTTGGAATTTAACATAAATTGTTGGACTCTTCACATCTTTGTATTCAACTTCTGCTTCCGCTAAAGCTGACTCAGAACTAGGTGACCAAATAACAGGTTTCAATCCTTTATAAATCAACCCTTTTGTAGCCATTTTACCGAACACTTCGATTTGTTTGGCTTCAAATTCTTTTTGAAGAGTAATATAAGGATGGTCATAATCACCAATTGAACCTAAAGATAAGAATCCTGCTTTTTGCTTTTCAACTTGTTCTAAAGCATAGTTCATACAAATTTTTCTAAATTCAGCTAAAGGCATTTTTTTACGATCGTAACCTAATTTAGTTACTGCTGTTTCAATTGGTAAACCATGTGTATCCCATCCCGGAATATAGATGATTTTATCTCCCATCATGTAGTGAGAACGATTGATAACATCCTTTAAAATTTTGTTTAAAGCATGTCCTAAGTGAATGTCACCATTCGCATAAGGAGGACCATCATGTAGAACGAAAGGCTTTGCATCTTTTCTTTGTTCTAACATCTTGTCATATAAATCCATATCCTTCCAACGTTTTTGAATTCCAGGTTCTTTTTTAGGCAAATTTCCACGCATTTCAAAACCTGTTTTAGGCATGTGCAATGTTTCTTTATAATCCATTTTTCCTTTTCCTTTCCAATAAAAAAAACGTCCCTCTAAGGACGTTTATTACGCGATACCACCTTAGTTCCTCTATATTATATAAATATACAAGCACCTCAATAAAGATAACGGAATAACCCGGATTTTCTTACTTAATTCAGAAAATCAGCTCAAAGTGATATTTCCATTTACGTCACAAAGCTTTGCACCATCCAGCTTTTCTCTAATGTGATTAGTAAAAAGAAACGCGTCTTTTTCATAGCTAAATAAATTGATCAAATTTTAGAATATATCGATCTTTTTTTGTTGTCGAAACAACACCTCTATAAATAAACTTTCCTACTCGATGAATAGAAACAACATCATTTAAGCACAATTGACAATTTTCTTCAAGCTCAAAATCATTAAGTTTTACATCTTTATGATGAATTTTATTTAAAGCTTCTTTTCGAGAACAACGAGCAAGTTGAGCAACAATCGCATCAAGTCGATTACTTGCACAATTAATGTGTAGTTCTTTAAAGTTTTGAATATTTAAAGGAATATTTTCAGTATAATCAAACTTTACTTTTGTTCGAGCAATCGTATTACATTGCATAATGATAAATTCACTTATATTTTTTTTACAAAAAATATAAACTCTATCTTGTTCAATAACAAAGTCGCCTATTTGATTTCGATCAATTCCTAAATTCATCAAAGCCCCTAATACATCACGATGTGAAATAGAATTATAATTCGAATTATATCTTGTCATTAAACAACAAATATCATAATCAAATTCTTCATCATATTCACTAATGCAGCATACTTGACGAATCGCATTTTCATAGCCTCCAAAAAAGGAAACAGAAAGATTACCCGGACAAATTGTCTTAACTATTTCTTGTTCATTTATAGTCAAAAAAGAGGTCACAATTGGCTTTGCTCTATAATGCACCAAATCAAATTGATCTTGCATCGAAGCAATAAACAATTCATGACCTTTAAATTTGTTGTAAAAACTATTCGGCATCGTCGAAATCGTCTGGACTTCCAAGATTAATTGAACCTTGTACACCAATTTGTGAAGGTGAACATAAAATTACATTTTGTCCAATTTTTTGAATTTTTCCATCCAAGGCGAAAACAACACCTGTTAAAAAGTCGATTGTACGTTGTGCATATTCACGATCTAATTTATGTAAATTGACAACAACAGCACGCCCTTCTTTTAAACGAGTTCCAACTTCTTCTGCTTCTCCAAAACTTCTTGGTTCAAATAAAACCATTTTTGTATTCGCATTTAAAGTAGTTGACGCACTTTGACGTTTTGGTCTTTCATAACGAGTTTGTGGTTCTTGTTCTACAACTGGTTGTTGAGCTTGTTGTTGAACTGGTTCTTGTTCATATTCTTCTTCATCATCTTCAACTGGAGCAACGAAGTTTTTAATATTATCCATAATTCCCATAGGAAAACCTCCTTCTTTACCAAGTAATTATAACATATAATTCGTTATTTAAAAGTGATAAGTTAAAAAAAACTCTCTGATTTTAAACCAGAGAGTTACAGGGTAACCAAAATCTTTTGGGGGCAAATTTTTTAGGGACGAATTTTGGGGTTTT
>NZ_JBJEEX010000127.1:0-23959 GCF_051873495.1 Floccifex sp. | reverse complement strand
GTTTTTGTTTCATGGCCTTCCAATTCTGTGGACAAAGTACCTTTCAAGCTTTAGGATGTGCCAAACGAGCCATTTTCTTTTCTTTATTACGAAAAGCAATCATCGTTATTCCTTTAACTATTCTTTTACCAAAAGTGATGGGTATAAACGGTGTATTTTGGGCAGAACCGATTTCTAATCTAATCGGTGGTCTTGCTTGTTTTATAACGATGTACATAACTGTATATCGTAAATTACCTATTTAAAAAGGCATGGAGGAAAGACCATGCCTTTGTTCTATCTACTTGTTGAATTCTTCACGTGCTTGTTCAACGCTAATCGCATTCTCATCTGTTTCACTATTATATTCTACACGTGTTCCATCTTCTTTAATTAGTGTCGCTTCTCCTTGTAAGTATCCACCATCAGGCATTTCAATTACTTTCATATCTTTATTCATTGTACTAAAGCAATCACTAACACCAGCTGTAGAATCTTTTTCTGATGCATTGACAATAGTTGGAACCATTGCACAAACACATACAAACAATGCGAATACACTTAATAATTTAACTTTTTTCATAGTTTATCTTCCTTTCACATTAAATATTTTGAACTTTATAATAAGTTCCGGCAATTGGATTATAAGTATAGTAAACATGAGCTAGAGTGGCTTTATTAATATATTTGGATACACCATTATAAATTGGATCTCCTTGAATTGTGCCATGCAAAGTACTATAAGCTTGATCTATACTTCCAACTCTTCTATCATCAACATATGTTGTCCATAATAAATAATATCCCGTATCTGGACGAGGAGAGAACATATATCCTGATAATCTCCAACCTGAACCACTAAATTTACTTGATGTATATTCTGCACCAGGTCCCAAGACTATTGTTTCTGATGGTAAAGTTGTTCCTCTTGGTTCGATTAATTCAGATTTTTCCGATAACAAATCTACTACAACTTTTTCTTTGACTTCTTTAACTGAGATTGCGTTTTCATCAGTTTCACTGTTTAACGATTCCAAAACAACATTCACATCATCTGAAGGAGCTATATAAGCTTCCCCAAATAAGTATCAACCGTTTTCCATTTCTAGAACCTTATCTTCATCATCTAAATCATCAAACATACTCTACGCGATTTCATTTGCCTCATCATTAGATAAAACTTCCTTATCTTGAGCTGAGATAGGCATGATAGGAAATGCAACAAAACAAATAAATAATAGACTTAATGCTTTTCTTAAACTGACATAAATTATAGTTTCCCACCTCTTTTCTAAATAGTTATTTATAGCAAGCTTAATATATAATTTTTATAACACAGTTTTAAAAAACAAGTGAATTACATTAATGATATTGGTTAAATTAAATCTATTAATTCATAAAAAAAACTAGATGAATCAAGTCAATTCATCTAGTTTTTCATTATTTATTTTCTTTTAATAAATCTCTAATTTCTTCTAATAATTCAATTTGAGGATCCTTAACAGGTGCTTGTTCTACTGTCTCTTCTTCTTTTTGTCCCATTGTTGCGATTTTGTTTAATACCTTCATGATTGTGAAAATCACAAAAGCCATGATAATGAAGTTGATAACCGCTCCAATAAAATCACCAATTAAAATTCCTTCTGATGCTCCTGGTAAAGGAATAACCCATCCTAGACCATTAGCTGGGTTTCCTAAAATAGCTAAAATAGGATTAATAATATCGGTTGTGAATGAGGCAACTAATCCTGAAAAGGCTCCCCCAATCAAAACCCCAATTGACATATCGACAATATTTCCACGAAATGCGAACTTCTTAAATTCTTCAATAAACTTTTTCATATTCTTATTTTCCTTCATATCCATTTGGATTCATTGTTTGCCATTTCCAGCTACTACTAACCATATCATTTAAATCATATTCAGCTTGCCATCCAAGTTCTTCTTTAGCTTTATCACATTTTGAATAACACGTTGCAATATCTCCTGGTCGTCTTGGTTTTATTTGATATGGTATTTTTTTATTACATACTTTTTCAAAAGCATGAATAACATCTAGTACACTATATCCATTACCTGTTCCAAGATTATATATTTTACACCCTGCATGTTCTTTAATTTTTTCTAAAGCTTTTACGTGACCTCTAGCTAAATCTACGACATGAATATAGTCTCTTACTCCAGTTCCATCTGGTGTATCATAGTCATTTCCAAACACACCCACACATTCTAATTTTCCAATCGCAACTTGACTAACATATGGAATCAAGTTATTTGGTATTCCTTTAGGATCTTCACCAATTAGACCACTTTCATGTGCTCCAATTGGATTAAAATAACGAAGTAAAATTACATTCCATTCCGGATCTGCAACGTGTAAATCACTTAGAATTTGTTCTAACATCCACTTCGTCCATCCATATGGATTTGTGCACTGTCCTTTAGGACATTGTTCCGTTATAGGAATCTGTGCCGGATTTCCATATACAGTTGCACTACTTGAAAAAATTATATTCTTAACATCATGTTTTTTCATAGCTTTGACTAATGATAGAGTACCCGAAATATTATTTTCATAATATTCTAGTGGTTTCGATACACTTTCTCCTACAGCTTTTAAACCTGCAAAGTGAATCACCGCATCAATTTGTTCTTTATCAAAGATTTGATCTAAAGCATCAAAATCTAAAATATCATTTTCATAGAATGTGATTTTTTTATTTGTGATTTGTTCAACTCTTTCGATTGCTTTTATACTTGAATTATATAAGTTATCTACAACAATAACTTCATATCCATTATTTAATAATTCCACACAAGTATGAGAACCAATATAACCAGCTCCACCTGTTACTAATATTTTCATGCTTTCACCTCGTATCTATATTATCATATACATTTTCAATTTCATATTCTTTTAAAATTAAAGCAACTTGTTCATCTCTAATTTTAAACCAAAGGCAATGATTATCATCATCATAGTCCATAAATTCTACATTGCATTGATATTTATTTTTCATTTGATTAAGTTTTGCAAGAACAAATTTTAGATTTAACTGACGTGAATATACTTTGTATGCCAATAAAAATTGCTTAGCATTTCGGGTGCGTATTACTTTTTCATTGGGTGGTAAATTAGTGAATTCTTTTTGATTTGATAAAATGATTATATATTTTTTAATTGGATCCCGGTACATAAATGGATGCAGTAAATAAAATGGATTAAAACATTTTTGACAAACATGGGTAAAATATGTTCCATCTTCCAATCTTTGATCAATCACTGAATTCATTCTAGCAATAACAAATGTATCACGTTTTATCTCAAAAACATGTCCACAATGTGGACATGTTACTTGAATCATTCTTTCTTTCATATTAAAGTGGTTTACAAATTTCTTTTAACCAAGCTTTTTCTTCTTCATTTAAACCAAATGAAACTTTATTATAACATTCTTGTTGATACCAGTTAAACCATTCAATTTCATCTGCTGTCATTAAAGAAGCATCGATTCCATCACGATCAAATGGTACCCAAGTCAAACATTCAAAATGCATAAATTGACCATAAAAGTTTTTATTTCCTTTTACAACAACATATTCATTTTCATGTCTTACTCCTAATTTTCCTTCAATATAAACACCTGGTTCATTACTTTGAAGCATTCCTTCTTCTAATACACAAGCATCATTTCTTTCAGGTACAATACGCCATCTAAATCCATTAGGACTTTCATGAACATTTGATAAATGCCCTACTCCATGTCCTGTTCCACATTGATAATCCATATCGCAGTCCCATAATGGTCCACGAGATAAAATATCTAGATTATATCCATGACATCCATACAAGAAATTAGCTTTGGCTAAACGAATATGAGAGCGCATTGCTTTTGTGAACCAATATTTTTCTTCTTCTGTAGCTTCACCAAGAACAAAAGTACGTGTAATATCAGTTGTTCCTTCATAATAGTGTCCACCACTATCAACTAAGAATAAACCTTCGTTTGTTAATTTGGCACAAGATCCTTCTTTAGCATGATAATGCATCATAGCAGCATTTTCTTTATAAGCAGGAATTGTCGCAAAAGAGTCTTCAATATAGTTTTCTTGTTCGGCACGAAGTGATGTCAATTTCTTAGAAGCACTGACTTCATCAATTTCCATTTTACCTACGTTTTTCTTTAACCAGTACATAAACTTAGTCATTGCTACGCCATCTTTAATGTGTGCCCATTTCGTATTTTCAAGTTCTACTTCATTTTTAATTGCCTTTAATAAAATGATTGGACTCATTTTAAGAACTTTTGTTTGTGTTAAAGACATTGCGATTCGTGAGTTACAGCTAGTTGGATCCAATAAAACAGGTCCATTCATTTTTAATACATCTTCATAAATTTGATTGTAATCACATACTGTCACATTAGCTTCTTCACATTTTTGTCGACTCACTTCATCAAATCGACTTTGATTAATGTATAAATAAGCATTATCCATTGTTACCATCGCATAAGACATTGGTAAAGGTACATTTTCAATATCACAAGCACGAATATTATATAGCCATGCTACTTCATCAATCTTAGTAATGACATACGTATGAGCG
This sequence comes from Floccifex sp., assembly GCF_051873495.1. Taxonomy (NCBI): domain Bacteria; kingdom Bacillati; phylum Bacillota; class Erysipelotrichia; order Erysipelotrichales; family Erysipelotrichaceae; genus Floccifex; species Floccifex sp. The sequence continues at coordinate 19,374 of NZ_JBJEEX010000127.1, read as the reverse complement.
TGTTCTTTTTCCATTTCTTTTCGTACCATATCAAGTTTTTGGCTAATTGTACGGCCAGAATATTTTTCATCATAATAGAAAGTCTTGGCATGAGGCATTTCAGGACGGTTTGTCCATACTTGACTAACTAAATCAAGATTCACTTTTAAGTTTAATCCTGCATATTCAAAAGCACTTTGATATTTTAAAGCGTCATTATAGCTAATTGTTCTTCCATCAAAACCAACGTTTTGTCCTTTTGTAAGATTAGAAACAATATATTCTTCAATAGAAGGAACACCTTCTTGACCTTGTTTCATTAAATCAATACCAGAATCTTTTAATTCATTTTCAGCTTGAATAAAATAACGTCCATCTGTCCATAAAGCAGCTTTTTCTTCTAATACAACAAGTACACCTGCACTTCCTGTAAATCCTGAAAAATACTTACGTGCTGCAAAATAATCCGCAACGGTTTCCGTATCATGGAAATCACTTGTTGGAATAATAAAAGCTTGAACGTCTTCTTTTTTCATTTCATTTCTTAAAGCAATCATTTGTTGTGAAATCATATAACATCCTTCTTTCTACAGAAAAGTGTACAACAAATTACATCTTCTGTCATATTTTTTTAGTTTGAAATAATTTCAACTTTACAATTTTCTAATTCAATTCCTCCATTAATTCCTGTAACAGATTGAAATTGAAAACCAGCAGCTTCTAATTCTTTTCTATATTCTCTAATATTACGAACATTGGTATCCAATTCTTTTGCCAATTCAATAGATGTCATTTTTCCATTTTTACTTAATAAAATAAGCATTTTTATACATTTTCCACAACGAGTCATATTATCTTAAATACATTTTTTTAAATGTATTTCCTCCTTTTCTTTTTACAAGATTAGGATACATTTTTAATTGACATAATACATGTCAATTAAAAATGCTCTTACCAAAATAAGAGCATTTTTAAAAACTATTTAATATGTTTATGATATTCCTGTAAAGACATTACATCATGACGACCATGAATCTTAATTTCACGAATTCCTTGTAAACTTGCTTTAGCTGCTGCCATATTTGTTACATATGGAATATGCATCTTAATAGCCGATTTACGAATATAACTATCATCATGAACACTTTGTTTTCCACCTGGTGTATTAATTACTAAACTAATTTCACCATTTGTGATTAAGTCTTCAACATTAGGACGTCCTTCTGACATCTTATTAACAAATTGAACTGGAATATTATGTTCACGGATCATTTTACAAGTATTGCCTGTTGCCACTAATTCGAAACCAGCATCGTAATATCCTTGTGCTAAAGGAATTAATTCATCTTTGTCACGATCATTAATTGAAATCAAGACTTTTCCTTTTGTTGGAAGTTGTGTTTGTGTTCCTTCAATAGCTTTGAAATAAGCTTCTCCAAAAGAATGACCTAATCCTAATACTTCTCCTGTTGAACGCATTTCAGGACCTAAAACAGGATCGACTTCTGGGAACATATTAAATGGGAATACAGCTTCTTTAACTCCAACATGAGGAATTACTTTTTCTTTTAATGATGGTACCGGTGATTCATTTCCAGTTAATGGGCAAGTTACAATTTCTGTAGCTAATCTAACCATGTTAACATTACATACCTTTGAAACTAGTGGTACAGTACGACTTGCTCTTGGATTTGCTTCAAGAACATACACTTTGTCATCAGCAATGGCATATTGCATGTTCATTAATCCGCGTACATTCATTTCTTTAGCAATCTTCTTTGTATATTCTTTAATTGTTTCTAAATGACGGAAAGGAATATTTTGGCTTGGTAACATACAAGCTGAATCTCCAGAGTGAATTCCAGCCAATTCAATGTGTTCCATAACAGCTGGTACAAACACATTTTCTCCATCACTAATCGCGTCCGCTTCACATTCCAATGCATTTGATAAGAAACGGTCAATTAAAATAGGACGATCTGGTGTTACTCCAACAGCAGCTGCCATATATTCTTTTAAATCATTGTCATCATAGACAACTTCCATTCCTCTTCCACCAAGTACATATGAAGGACGAACCATCAATGGATAACCAATTCGTTTTGAAATTGCTAATGCTTCTTCAACATTAACAGCCATTCCTGATTCAGGCATTGGAATACCTAATTTTTCCATCATACCATTGAATAAATCACGATCTTCGGCCATATCGATTGTTTCTGGTGTTGTACCAAGAATATTTACTCCATTTTTCTTTAGATCATTTGCTAAATTCAATGGTGTTTGACCACCGAATTGAGCTATAACACCTAATGGCTTTTCTTTTTCATGAATACTCAATACATCTTCAAGTGTTAAAGGTTCAAAATACAATTTGTCTGATGTGTCATAGTCAGTAGACACTGTTTCAGGGTTACAGTTGACAATAATTGTTTCAAATCCTAATTTCTTTAACGACAAGGCTGCGTGTACACAACAATAGTCAAATTCAATTCCTTGTCCAATACGGTTTGGACCACCACCTAAAATCATAACTTTAGGTTTATCTGACACTACATCATGGTCTTCGGCATTATATGTAGAATAGTAGTATGCATTATCTTTTGTACCTGAAACGTGTACTGGTTGCCAAGTTTGAACAATTCCATTTTCAATTCTTTGTTTACGAATTGAGTCTTCTGATACATTTAAAATTTGTGATAAGTATTTATCCGAGAATCCATTTTGTTTAGCGTGACGCAATACATCAACTGGAAGTTGATCATATTTTACAAGTTCTTGTTCTTCATCAACTAATTCTTTCATTTGTTCAATGAAATATGGCTTAATCTTAGTTAAATTATGTAATTCTTCAACTGTAGCACCTTTACGTAATGCTTCATACATAACGAATTGGCGATGACTAGTAGGTACATGAAGTTCATTTAATAATTCTTCTTTCGTATAAGAATCATATTGTTTAAAATGTCCTAGACCATAGCATCCAGTTTCAAGTGAACGAATTGCTTTTTGGAAAGCTTCTTTATATGTTTTTCCAATAGCCATTACTTCACCAACCGCACGCATTTGCGTTCCTAATTCATCTTTGGCTCCTTTGAACTTTTCAAAAGCCCAACGTGCAAATTTGATTACTACATAATCTCCATCAGGTACATATTTATCTAATGTACCATATTTACCACATTCAATTTCATCTAAAGTTAAACCAGCTGCTAACATACTTGAAACAAGTGCAATTGGGAATCCAGTTGCTTTAGAAGCAAGTGCAGATGATCTTGATGTACGTGGATTGATTTCAATAACACAAATTCGATCTGTTTTTGGATCATGTGCAAATTGAACGTTTGTACCACCAATGACATTAATGGATTCAACAATACGGAAGGCCATATCTTTTAAGCGGTCTTGTACTTCTTGTGAAATAGTCAACATTGGAGCAGAGCAAAATGAATCTCCAGTATGAACACCCATTGGATCAATGTTTTCAATAAAACAAATAGTGATCATGTTGTTCTTCGCATCGCGTACTACTTCAACTTCTAATTCTTCCCAACCAAGAATTGATTCTTCAATAAGACATTCATGAACTAAACTTGCTTGTAGACCACGGGCAACAACAGTTTTAAGCTCTTCAACGTTATAAACAAGGCCACCTCCGGCTCCTCCCATTGTATAAGCAGGACGAATAACGACTGGATATCCAAGTTTAGAAGCAATTTCAACTGCTTGATCAACGGTATTCGCAATCTCTGAACGTGCCATTTCAATTCCTAAAGCATCCATAGATTGTTTAAACGCAAGACGGTCTTCACCTTTTTCAATGGCATCAACTTTAACACCAAGAACTTCTACATCATACTTTTCTAAAACACCTGCTTGACTTAATTCTGAACACAAGTTCAAAGCAGATTGTCCTCCTAAGTTAGGAAGCAAAGCATCTGGTCTTTCTTTTTCGATAATTTGTGTTAATCGATCTACATTTAATGGTTCAATATAAGTCACATCGGCAGTATCTGGATCTGTCATAATTGTAGCAGGATTGGAATTCACTAAAACAATTTCATATCCCAATTTTTTTAGTGCTTTACAAGCTTGCGTACCTGAGTAGTCAAATTCTGCTGCCTGTCCAATAATTACAGGTCCAGAACCAATAACTAAAATTTTGTTTATGTCTTCTCTTTTTGGCATACTTAATCTCCTATTTATTTACTTATATTATACAGAAAACAGAACAAAACTAAAAAAAAATTTATTAAAATTTTATTTGCTTTTAAAAAATAATTAGTATATACTATTAAAGTCAGTTGGGGTCGTGGCGGAATAGGCAGACGCAACGGACTTAAAATCCGTTGGTGGTAACACCGTGAGGGTTCAAGTCCCTCCGTCCCCACCATTTTGATTGAAACAAGCGAAAGCTTGTTTTTTATTTTATTAAATTATTTTCAATTTATATTTGCAATTCTAAAATAATCATGTATAATGATTAAGTCAGTTGGGGTCGTGGCGGAATAGGCAGACGCAACGGACTTAAAATCCGTTGGTGGTAACACCGTGAGGGTTCAAGTCCCTCCGTCCCCACCATTTTGATCAGAACAAGCGAAAGCTTGTTTTTTTATTTATATACAAAAAAATTGAAGCTATTTCACTTCAATTTTTGCATTTCGAATATGTTTTAAATATTTATCAACATCTTTGATTTGATAATCTTCTAAAATTTGATTTAACGCTGAAACTAAATCTTTAATCGTTTCCGTTAATTTTTCTATAATATTCGATTGTTTATTTTTTAAATAAGCAATATATAAAGCCTCTAATATCGCAATAATCCCAATTGCCATCATAAAATCACTTCCTTAACAATTCTGTAATTACATTCCAATCTTGTTCAACTTCTTGTTCTGATTTATTTTTTGTTTCTCCCAAAAAAGGTGTGAACCCCATTCGATTCAATAATTTAATTTCTTCCAAGGCCTGCGTATTCACTTTCGCACATAAAGGATATCTTGTTTTCATACGATCAAATTGTTTACAAATACGTGAAACCATTGCCCTTCCAATTCCCTTATGTTGATGTGCTTCTTTAACAGCCACAAAAGCCAAATACAAACACGCGTCTTCATCTTGGCAAAGACTTGCACAAGCAACAAGTTCATGTTGATATTCTACTAGTACACAATGTTCTTTAAATATCGTTCTTTGTGCTTGCATAATTTGATCTATATTAAAATTTACATTTAGTTCATCAAGTAATTTTTGTACTTTATCTTGATGTTGGTTTGTAAAAGAAACATATTGATACCCTTCAGGAAGATTCATTTCTTTTAAAATTGTTTTTTTAGGAATAATCATTTCTGCATCTATTGAAGGAATAGCTAAATTTACTTTTGACATACATGCCTCCTATGACTGAAAGTATACTAAACTTTTATAAAAAAGCAAATTTTCGTTTCTTTTAAATGTTATAACATTTTCTTGCTTTTTTTATTTTTTTGTCTTAAAATAACCACGGAGGCTAAAACATATGAATAAAAAAGAACTTGCAAAATATTTTGATCACACTTATTTAAAACCATATGCGACAAATGCAGATTTAAAAAAATTATGTGATGAAGCTAAAGAAATTGGTGCATGTATGGTAGCTATCAATACAACATGGACTAAGTTTTGTAAAGAACAATTAAAAGATACAGACATTCATGTCGGAGCAGCTATTTCCTTTCCTTTAGGACAAGCAGGTTTAGCAAGTAAGATAGCGGAAACCAAAATTGCCATTGCTAATGGTGCAGATGAAATAGACTATGTCATTGATATTGGCCAAGCTAAAATGGGTAATTGGAATTATATCAAAGAAGAAATGGAAGCCATTGTTAGTATTTGTAAAGAACACAATGTGATTAGTAAAGTAATATTTGAGAATTGCTACTTAACAAAAGAAGAAATTCGTCAAGTTGCCTTAATCGCCAAAGAAGTACGTCCTGATTTCATTAAAACATCTACAGGATTTGGAACAAGTGGTGCAACTGTTGAAGATGTAAAATTAATGGTTGAAACAGTAGAAGGACAAGTCAAAGTAAAAGCTGCCGGAGGAATCCGTGACTGGGCTACATGTAAAGCAATGATTGAAGCTGGGGCTAGTCGCATTGGTACTTCAAGTAGTCTTGTGATTTTAGAACAATTTGAAAAGGAGAATCAACAATGAAACCTTTGCTTTTAGAACCAATTCCAGATTATACAATTTGGGGTGATAATCATATTTCTAAAGCACGTGGATATGATAAAAATTATGGAACATGGTGGGAAGTCTCAGCACATCCTTATTGTACAAATAAAATTCGAAATTTAGAAAACACGACTCTTCAACAAGTAATCGACAATGACCCAGATAACATTCTAGGTCATGGATATACTCTACATGAAATGCTTCGTGTTGCGTATTTAGACGCCAAAGATGCGCTAAGCATTCAATGTCATCCATATGATGAATATGCTCTTAAAACAAGTAACGACTATGGAAAACACGAAAGTTGGTATATAGTCGATGCCCTTCCTGGTGCAACATTAGTAGCTGGTACCAAAACAAATGATAAAGAAGTCATTCGTAATGCTGTTGAAAATGGAACGCTTGAACAATATCTAAATTATATTCCTGTAAAAAAAGGTGATTATGTCATTATTCCAATGGGAATGCTTCATGCTTTAGGAAAAGGAATCTGGGCAATTGAAGTTGGTACTAATTCCAATACAACATATCGTTTCTACGATTATAATCGTAAAGATGCCAATGGAAATGGACGTCCTTTACATTTAAAAGAATCATTTGATGTTACAGATTTTAACTTACAACCTACTTTTGTGCCTGCTAATAATAAAACACATCAATTAGGTGATACACCTTATTATATTGTTGATGAATTATATCTTGAATCCGATACCGTCATCGAAACAAAAGACTCTTATTTTTTATTGTCTAATATGGGAGATGATGCGATAATTATGTGGGAAAATGAAACAATTGTTTTACCTAAATATGATTCTATGTTTGTTCCATATAATGCCAAACAAATCACGATTAAACAAGGATCCCATTTACTTTATTCTCGCCCTAAGAAAGGAACACTATGAAAACAATTTTAGTTACTGGTAGTAATGGTTATTTAGCTAGTTTTGTTATGAAAGAGCATCCTGAATTCAATTACATTAAAATGACTCGTAAAGATGCCGATTTTTCGAATCCAGATCAAGTTGAAGCATTTTTAAAGACAGTACAATTCGATGTTTGTTTTCATACAGCTGCAAACGCAACGACTGCCCTATGCGAAGAAAATCCTGAATTAGCTCATAAAATTAATGATGAATCAACTCAAAAGATCATCGATGCTTGTAAACAAAACAATGCTCGTTTAATTTTTAGTGGAACTGAACAATCATTTAACGGAAAAGAAAATAGAGGTCCATTTAAAGAAGATGAACCTTTAAAAGCTGTTACTGTATATGGTCAAAATAAACTTGAATGTGAACAACTTATTCAATCACAATTAGATGACTATTTAATTTTACGATATTCATGGCAAATGGGTTTATCTCAACCTGGTTTAAAAGCTAGTCCAAACATAATAAAAAATGTAATGGATGCACTAATTAAAGGTTGTCCAACTAAATTTACAGTCAATGAAAAACGTTGTTTAACCTATGCCAAACATATTGCTAGTCAATTTGATAAGATTATGAAACTTCCAACAGGTGTTTATCATTGTGCAAGTTCAAATTCTCTTTCAACTTATGAATCAGCAAAATATATTGCCAAAAAATTGAATTGTTCACAAGAAACAATTGATAAAATCATTTTACCAAACAATGATCGATACACGGATCGTTTCCGAGACTATCGCCTAGATAATACAAAAATTCAATCATATGGTATTGTGTTTGGAACGTTTGAAGAAGATGTCGATGCAATTTTAAAAGATTATGGATGGTGCAAATAATGAATTTACAAGATGTTACTAGAAAATATTACACAGAACAAAACTATAACTGTTCAGAAACTTTATTACATGCATGTAATGAATATTATGGCTTAAATCTTAAAGAAGACGATATGAAACTAGTTTCTGGTTTTGGTGGAGGTATGTTTGTTGGTTCTACGTGTGGAGCCCTTATTGGATGCGTTGCTGCTCTTTCCAAAAAAATCATTGAAACAAAAGCTCATGAACAAATTGATACAATCCGTCCTGCTATTCAAAAATGCGTTATTAATTTCAAAAAAGAATTAAACGCTACGAATTGTAGTGAAATTAAACCTCATTTTCATTCAAAAGAAACAGGATGTCTTAATACTTGTTTACATGCTGCTAAGGCCATGGAACAGACAATGGATGAATTAGGAATTAAGAGTGCTTTATAGTAAGCGCTCTTTTTTTATTTGTGATACAATAGCTCTATGAAATATAAAAGAATATTTACAATTGTTATTGATTCATTTGGTGTAGGAGCTATGTACAATGCAAAAGAATATGGAGATGAAGGAACAAATACTTTTGCCCACATAGATCAGAACATGAATCCATTTATGATTCCAAATTTAATGAAACTTGGTCTTGGACAAATCCAAAAATCTGTCCATGCCCAAATCGATGAACATCCAATGGGATATTATGGAAAAATGAATGAGCTTAGTGTCGGAAAAGACACTATGACTGGTCATTGGGAAATGATGGGATTGCACATAACAGAGCCGTTTATTACTTTCGAGCACTTCCCTGATGAATTAATACATGAACTTGAAACCAAAACAGGTCACATTGTCATTGGAAATAAGGCAAGTAGTGGTACTCAAATTTTGGAAGAACTTGCAGATGAAGAAATCAATTCAAATTCAAAGAAAATGATTGTTTATACTTCTGCTGATTCCGTTCTACAAATTTGTGGAAATGAACAAACAATGGGATTAGATGAATTATATCGTTGTTGTCAAATAGCACGAGATATCACAATGAAACCAGAATGGAAAGTAGGTCGTATTATTGCTCGTCCTTATGTAAAAGAAAATGGAAAATTCATTCGTACCAGCAATCGACATGACTATGCTTTAAGTCCAATTGGAAAAACCGCATTAGATGTATTAAAAGAAAATGATTTTGATGTTATTGGTATTGGTAAAATCAACGATATTTTTAATGGACATGGCATTAGCGAAAGTTTACATTCTAATTCTTCTGTTCATGGTATGGAACAAACCCTTGAAATTATGAAAAAAGATTTTACTGGTCTTTGTTTTGTGAACTTAGTTGATTTCGATGCTAAATGGGGTCATAGACGTAATCCAATTGGTTATGGTAAAGAATTAGAGTCTTTTGATGTTTTATTGGGACAAGTTTTAAATGATCTTCGTGATGATGACTTACTAATCATCACAGCTGATCACGGAAATGATCCATGTCATACAGGAACGGATCATACTAAAGAAATGGTTCCATTAATGGTATATTCAAAATCTATGGTTGCATCAAATGCTCTTCCAATACAGGATTCTTTTGGAACAATTGGAATGACAATTTTAGATAATTTTGGTTTGAAACCTCTTAAAAATCATGTTGGACATTCAATTTTAAATAATTTAATGTAACTTTTTTGAAACAAATGTTATAATTTATCCTATGAGGTGAATAAAATGAGAATTGCTTATTTGGTATTATATACCGAAAAAAACTTTGAGGAAATTACAGAAAACTTAGATAAAATTCTTGATGCAGGAGACGATGCATATGTCATGATTAACGATGCTGATTTGCGTGATGAAGTCTTTTTAGCCTATGCAGATGAACCACGTTTACATGTATCTACTAAACAAGATTCTGCCTTGCCTGCTGATTTATCAACTCCTAGAGGTTTTATATGCCAAATCGAAGAAGCATTGGATTACGAACAACAAGATGATTTTCAATACGATTATTTCATCACTTTAACAGATGGTATGCTTCCTTTAATTCATAAAGAACAAATGGATGCATTTTTAAAAGAACTTAACCACAAAGACTGTTATTATGAAATTACAAATTCAAATGAAAATAAAGAATTACAAGAACGTCTTGAACAATATGCCTTCTTTACAAATAGCTATGATTTCCAAAAATCAAAAATAATTCGTGGAATGAATAATATGACATCGAATATTGTCACTAAATTTAAGAAACGTGACATTGAAGACACTGTCTATTTGACATATCCATGGTTTATTTTAACACATGAAAGTGCGACAGCCTTAGCTGATAATAAAGCTTACTGTACAACAAATTTTATGATGTGCCAATATCCTGAAGAACTCGTATTTGGTACAATGTTACATAAATTTTCAAATGTTGAACATGTAAATAAAGATGTTTGGCTTATAGGTGAAACAAATTCATATCAACTAATGTCACCAGTAAAACCAGTCACTATGGATCAAATCATAAATAATAAAGATAAAATATTTGCTGGTAAAATTCATAGTGGTACGAATTTAGATGTATATCAAAATACATTTGATATTTATTGGCCAATTACTGAAGAAGACATTGAAGATTATAACCAACAACACTAAAAAGGTTCTTTAAATTCATGAGGTTCCAAAACATCATAGCCATTTATAAGCAAATCAAGGTGACCAAACTTTAGTGTGGTTTTCCCGTATTTAAAAAGCTCTGAAAAACACATATGCAAAGTGTGTATCAGAGCTTTTTTAGTAGTATTTAAAGATAAGAATGGTCATCAATCTAAAAACATCATGGATTTTAAAGGTTCATACCATCCTCATCCAATTTTAAATATTCCGTAAATTACAGTAGGATTAAGTTATCTTTTTTTGTGTGTTTAAGTATTGCTTTTTTTACGTTCTAATGTATTTTAAAGATAGAATTAAACAATTATTACAATCGAAAGGAGCATCAAATGAATTCTAAATCTAAGTTTTTCTATAATATAGACATATTACTTGTTGTGATTTTATTTTTGTATCTCTGTTTTAAATATAAAATTATTTGGATTGTATTCATTTCTTTAATATATGTTGGCTTTAGAATCTTATTATTTCAATGTGTAGATCATACAGATTCTAAATTTGGATTTCTTTATTATGTTGATTTTGTGATTATTACCCTTATATTAACGTATCAATGTTCTACATCCGAGTTACCTTGGATTATAGTGATGCCTCCTATTTATATATATTTTAGATCAGCATTGTACAGATCTATAAAAAAAATTAAAGGGTAACTGGAATTTTGACAAACAAAGAAGCTCTAAAAAGTATATGTGTAAAGTAAAAAATAGCAGGATTGTCCCGCTATTTTTTTCTTCTTTTCTTTACTTTTTTATCGGAAAGTGACTGCTCCATCGTATTCCAATCTGTATCTAATTGTTGTTGTGTTTGCGAATAATCTGGTTCATTTTGAGAACGAATAAAATCATCTCTTTCCTTTAATCTTAATCTTGTTTTTAATTTATTAACAGCACGTTTACACAAAGTTAAATGATAAGCATAAACAAAGAATAAAATTAAAGAAATCAATAAAATAATACCACTCGCAATCAAAGCCTCTAAGAATCCATTGATTTTAAAGGTCATGAAAATAGTAACCCCACAAATGGCCATAACAACAAAATATAAAAACATAGTCGAACGATATGAATTAGCTTGTCGTTTAAATAAATTAAATTTTTCTAAATCATTATCAATTGTCTTTTTATATTCACCAAATCCCAATTCATTGCGAACAAGGAACCATCCTGCTTCATGATTTTTCTTACCAGGACGTTGAGCCATTAAAGTCCATCCTTCTTTTTCCCATTCTTGCCATTGGTCATGACTCGGATCATCAACAAAGTAAATCAATTGATAGTAATAATCTTTAGGAGCACTTTGTCTAAAATAATATTTATTTCCGTTTGCTTTTATAAAATGATAACCATCACGAGATTTCTTTTCTAGATATGATTCTTCTTTTTCATATTCCGTAATATAGAACTTTTTCTTTTCATAGAAAACATCTCCTGTCATGTCTTCATCTATTTCATATTCAATATTTGCTTGTTCTTCTTGTGGTTGAACTACCGGTGTATCCATGACAAAAGAATCAACAGATTGACTTGTTTCAATGTCTTGTTGGGATTCAAAAGGAGCGATATCCTCTAAAGCTTCGTTCACTTCTTTTTTCGAACGTTTTAAAACTCGTTTCTCAGCCATTGTTAATCCTCCTCAAATAAATAAGAATAGTTTCCATTTTCAAAAATTGGAACTTCTTTTCCATCTTTACAAGTGGCAATTATACTTAAATCACTTGTACCTATCATAAAGTCAACATGAGTTAGAGAATCATTCAATCCCAATTCCATTAATTCACTTTGTGATTTTTCAAGTCCTCCTTCAATGCATTCCGCAAAAGAAGACCCTAAAGCCAAATGGCAAGCAGCATTTTCATCAAATAACGTTTCATAGAAAATTATCTTTGTATTTTGAATTGGTGAATCATATGGAACAAGAGCAACTTCACCTAAATAACGTGCATTTTCATCAATAGATAAAATACTTTCGAGAATTTCTTTTCCTTTTGATGCTCCAAAATCAACGACTTTTCCATTTTCAAAAGTAAACCAGAAATCTTCAATCATACTTCCATTATAGCAAAGAGGTAAAGAAGCGACTACCTTCCCGTTCGCACTTAAACGATCGGGTGATGTAAATAGTTCTTCAGTTGGAATATTTGGAAAATAATAAACTCCATTGATTAATGTTGAGCCTCCGCCCATAAATACATAATGATCTGGAAGCTTAATAGTAAAATCAGTTCCCAATGAATTTTTATAGTGCAGAGATTCAATATGTAAATTATTTATTACATTCATTTTATGAATAAATGACTGTTTGTGTTTTTGCCAATTTTGATTAACGTCAGCATCAACACGACATACATCAAAAATCGTATTCCATAACTTTTCCAGTGCATTATCACATTCTGGATAGACTTTTTCAGCCCATTTTTTTGTTGCAACAGCAGCAATGCACCATGAATTTCTCATGAAGAAACGACCATCACGACATTCTTTTGTAGCTTCGTTTTTAGCTTTAGAAAAAGCCGCAATTTTATTAGCATCGATATCATTCATACATTCTGGATCATCACCAATTAAATATAAATAACAAGCGCCTTGACGAGCTGTCGAATTATACATCAAAGCATCATATTCTGGATACTTATTCCATTGTTCTATACTTCTATTTAAATAACGTGTATGATTTAATATTTCGTCTTCATATCGGACAACTACATCATCGGCTCCTCTTTCAAAAGCAAACTCTCCGATATATCTTACTAGTTCATAGGCTTCAATAGGAGCTTGTATGACAACAATTTGGTTTTCTTGAACATTTAACCCAGATTCAACGATTAATTGAGCATATTGTTTTAATTTCATATTTTCCTCCTGAATTAACTGTTAAATTATACCAAATTAATAAAAAAAAAGGAATCATTTCGATTCCTTATTAAGCATTTAAGCAAGCTTTAGCTTCGTCACATAATTTAGTGAAGCTAGCTGCATCATGGATAGCCATTTCAGATAACATTTTACGGTTGATATCGATATTAGCTAATTTTAACCCGTGCATTAAACGAGAATATGATAAACCGTTCATACGAGCTGCTGCGTTGATACGAGCAATCCATAATTTACGCATATTTCCTTTTAATTTACGACGGTCATTGTAAGCATACTTGAATGAATGCATTACTTGTTCATTTGCTGTTTTGTATAATGTATGTTTAGAACCAAAGTATCCCTTAGCTAATTTTAAAACACGTTTTCTTCTAGCACGAGAAACTGTTCCACCTTTTACTCTAGCCATTTCTTATTCCTCCTATTTTTCTTATTTAACTAACATATTTTTAATACGTTTGTAGTCAGTAGCATGTACCGTAGATGGTTTAGCTAAATGACGTCTTTGTTTTTTAGTTTTTCCGTGGAAACGGTGTGATGTATAAGCGTGAGATCTTTTTAATTTTCCAGAACCAGTCTTTTTAACACGCTTAGCTAGTCCTCTGTGACTTTTCATTTTAGGCATAGTCTTTTCCTCCTTACCTGATTACTTTTTCTTTGGTGCCAACACAGTTGACATCGTATTTCCTTCTAACGAAGGTTTCTTTTCAACAACGGCAATTTCAGCCAATTCTTGAATAAAATTGTTCATGATTTCTCGACCAACTTCTTGACGAGTCATCATACGACCACGGAATCGCATATCAATCTTAACTTTCATCCCCGATTGAATCCAATTTTTCGCATGTTTAACTTTTGTTTCAAAATCATGTGTATCAATGATTGGCGATAAACGAAGTGATTTAATTTCAACCACGTGTTGTTTTTTCTTAGCTTCTTTTTCTTTCTTTTGTTGTTGGAAATGATATTTTCCATAATCCAAGATCTTACAAACTGGTGGTTTTGCTTTGGCAGCAACACATAATAAATCTAAATTTTGACTATAAGCTAACTCTAAAGCAGCTTTTTTTGACATAACGCCCATTTGTTTTCCATCTGAATTGATTACAACCATTTCTTTAAATGGAATTTTCTCATTGAATAAATCTTCATTCACATTATTTGGGGCTACTCTTCTGTTATTGATATTCGACACCTACCTTCTCAAAAAAAATGGGCACGCTAAACGCACCCATAACTAACTTGCTCTAATTGGCATTTACCCATGTTTCAATAAACATCAGGTGAGAAGTGGTGCTTCTAGCTTTCCATTGCCTAATTATATTATCATTTTAGTTTATTATTGTAAAGAGTTTTTTTATAACTTTTTTATTGCAAATACATAATCAATGTGATAATATATTTAAGCAATCAATTGGACTCTTAGCTCAGTTGGCAGAGCAACTGACTCTTAATCAGTGGGTCTAGGGTTCGAATCCCTAAGAGTCCACCATTTGATCAATACTCCTGAAAAGGAGTTTTTTTATGACTTCTATTTAAAAAAGGCCAGAATCTAAATTCTGACCTTTAATTTTATGCATCTAATTTTTTATACAATTCAATCATTTCTTCTGCTAGTAATTTAGCCATTTCTGCACTAGCCATTTGATCTTCTGCATGAAGTAACAATAATGAGAATTCTGTTTTTTGTCCTCCAGCTTCTTTTTGAATCAATTCTGCGTGGACTTTATGTGCATCTACAAAATAATTTTCTGCATCTTCCATTAATTTAGATGCCCCTTCATAATCTTTTTCTTTTGCTTTCTGAATTGCATCTACATAACATGATTTTGCCATTCCACTATTGGAGATAATCTGAAAGCAAATCATTTCAAATTCTTCATTCATATTATTCACCTATGATTTTTAAAGCACCAGCTAAAACCTTTTTACCATCCATCATTCCATAATCTTGCATGTTGATAGCTTCTACCGGAATGGATCCAGCCATCTTTTTAACATTGTTTAGTTCATAACGAATTTGTGGCCCAAGTAAGATAATATCTGTATCTCCAAAATTCTTCTTTGCCTCTGTTAAAGATTTGGCTTCGACTTGCACATCCAATCCTTGTTTTTCAGCTTCTTGTTGCATTTTCTTAACTAAAATACTAGTAGACATCCCAGCATTACATACTAATAAAATTTTTTTCATATTCTTATTCTCCTATTCTTGTTCGATTTCTGCTTGTTTTTCAATAACTCTATCGTTAATTCTTACAAATGGAATATAAATCAATACACCCAAAATAATAACAACTAATTGACAAATTACTGCTCGCCAGTCACCTGCTGTTGCTAAGAAGGCACTTAATAAAGCTGGTGTTGTCCAAGGGACTAATGAAACGCATGGGCTGATTAATCCAAGTGTTGTTGCAAAGTAACTAATGATAATTCCTAAAGATGGAACTAAGATAAATGGAATTGCCATTGAAATATTATAAACAATTGGATAACCAAAAATAACTGGTTCATTAATATTAAAGATACCTGGCGCAAGAGCTAATTTAGCAACGTTCTTTGTCATTTTACTACGACCAACCAAGAAAGTTGCAATCAATAAACAAAGCGTACTTCCTGATCCACCAATTAATCCAAATGTCGTAACTTGCGAAACATTGATGATATTTGGAATGGCTTGTCCTGCATTAAAGGCAGCGATATTTTCTGTAATATTGATAATTAATAATGGTTCTAGAATTGAACTATAAATAACAGATTGGTGAATACCAAACAACCATAACAAGTTTCCTAATGAATAAAGGATAACACATCCCCATAAACCAGTTCCAATATGACGAAGTGGTTCTTGAATAAATGTTGTAATAATAGTGATTAAGTTCATTCCACTTAAGTTGAAGATCAATGCAGATACAAGAGCAAACGTTGATAATACAATGATAACTGGAATCAATACGTTGAATGATTTTCCAACTGCAGGAGGAACATTATCACCTAAGTTTACTTGAAGCTTTTTAACATGAGATACTTTAATAAACATTTCTGTTGCGAATAGAGCAATAATTACACCCGCAAACATTGCACCCGTTCCTAAATTTGCAAATGGTAATACTCCAGAAACACTAACTGCTTCACTCGCTCCATTGGCAATAACTTCTACTGTGTTTGGCATCATAGCAACTAAACAAGCCATTGAAATTAAAGCCGCAGCCATAGGGTTTTCAAATTCACGGTTAGTAGCTAAGCAATACCCGATAGCACCAGCAATCAACAATCCCGATACATTCAATGTTGCATTAGTAATAACAGTACCCCAATATTGAACTGCTGTTAATGTATCTCCTGAAAAGATCCATGTAAATACAGTATTATTTAACAATACAGCTAAACCAGCTAAGATATATAATGGCATCATTGTGGCAAATGCATCTCGTAAAGAACGAAGATGAATTTGATTTCCCAACTTAGCCGCAAACATTGTAAACTTTTCTACAAATTTTGAATTTTCTAATGACATATTATTTACCTATTCCACTTTCTGTTCTAAATCATAGACAAAACCATTATTTTTAGTTAAATCTAAATACCAGTAACCTGATTTTTTAATTTTTCTTTGTTGTGTTTTTAAATCAACAGCAATGAATCCATATCGATTCTTATAAGCATTATTCCAAGACCAGCAATCAAATGCTGTCCAAGCATGATATCCAAAACAATTACTTCCTTCTTTAATTGCTTTTTGAAGCCAAGCAAGATGTTCTTTGTAGAAATCAATACGATAATCATCTTCAATAAAACCATCAACTTGAGCAAATCTTTGTTCACCTTCAACGCCCATACCATTTTCTGATATATACCAAGGAATGTTTCCATAATTATTTTTAATATCCATCGCAATATCATAAATAGCTTTTGGATAAATTTCCCATCCACGGTATTTATTCATTCGACAATTTGGCATTTCATATTCTTCAAAATATTGATCTGGCATCCATGGTTCTTTAAATTGTTCTGGATGATCTTGTGCTTTAACACGTTTTGGATGATAGTAATTAACTCCTAGATAATCAACCGTTGATTTTTTAATTAAATCCAATTCCGCTTGTGAAGACTCCCATAGAACACCATCTTTATCAAGAACTTCAACTAACTTCTTAGGAAACTCTCCTTTAATGGCTGGTTCTAAGAATGATCGATTAAATAAATTTTCAGTGAATTCACTTGCATCTAAATCCTCTTGAGAATTGCTTCGAGGATATGCTGGAGTTAAGTTTAAGATAATTCCAATTTTTCCTTTTAAATTCATAGAACGATACAAAGAAATAACTTTCGCACTTGCAAGATTTATATTATAAATCACTTGCATTGCTTCCTTTCCTTTTCCTTTGTAGTTTGGATAATGGAATCCATATAAATAACCAGCTTCTGGAATTACCATTGGTTCATTAAATGTAGTCCAATATTCAATCTGGTTTCCATACAATTCGAAACATGCTTTTGCGAATTTCACAAACAAATCAACAACATGTTTACTTTCCCATCCTCCATATTCATCTAATAATTCTGCAGGTAAATCAAAGTGATGTAAGTTTAAAATTAAAGTAATATTGTTTTTCTTCGCTTCATCAATAATAGATTGATAAAACTTAGCACCATCAGGATCAACCTCGCCAGTTTCGAAATCTTTAATTAATCGTGACCATTGAATTGAAGTTCTAAATGAATTGAAGCCAATTTTTTTCATCAATGCGAAATCTTCTGGATAAGTATGATAGAAATCACTGGCAATATCAGGTCCAACTTGATCAAAGAAATCTTCTGGTTTGGTATGAAACCATCGGTCCATTACATTTTCATGTGCCTTTCCATAATTACCTTCTGTTTGAGGTCCACTTGAAGCAGCTCCCCACAAAAAGTTTTCTGGAAATTCTACGAATTTTTCCATTTCTCTTCTCCTTTCTTCTTATGTCTGTATTGTATACCTTAATTTTTTTGTCTAGACATATTTATATATTTATACATATTTTTAATAATATAAAATATGCATTTACTTATTTTTACATATTCTTAAATATTTTTTGTAAACATATTTGATATTTTTAGACAAATAGATATAATATATAGACATAGACAAATACAGAACAAAGGAAATGCTTATGGGATCAAAATATTTATCAATATACGAAACATTAAAAAAAAGGATAACCAATCATGATTATCCAGCTAATCAACAAATACCAAACGAAATTTCGTTATGCCAAGAATTTGATTGCAGTCGTATGACTATGAAAAAAGCTTTAGATTTACTAGTTCAAGAAGGATTATTGTATCGCAAACGCGGTCAAGGCTCTTTTGTCATGAGTCAGACTGGTCAATCAGATAAAAGAATTCAACTTCAAGAAAGAGAGTTATCTGGTTTAACAAGATCTTCCAAAAAACATCCGACTTCAAAAATAATCGAGTTTAAACTTTTATTTGCGGATAAGAAAAAAGCAAACATTTTAAATATAAATGAAAATGATCCAATCTATAAAATTGTTCGTCTTCGTTTAATCAATAATGAGCCCTATGTATTAGAAGAAACATACATGAGCACAACTTTAATTCCAGGTATTACTGAAGAAGTTTTAAATCATTCTGTTTATGACTATATTGAAAATACTCTTGGCTATCGCATTGCAAGTGCTCAGAAAACAACTCGTGCGGATGTAAGCAATGACATGGATCATAAATATCTTAACCTTAAGGATATTGAACCTGTTTTAGAAGTTGAACAAATTGCTTATTTAGATAATGGAATTCCATTTGAATATTCAATTTCAAGACATCGATACGACCTATTTGAATTTAATATTTTCTCTGTAAGACGCTAAAAGAGGATATAACAGTTAAGTGATTTGTCACTTGAAAAGAGTTATATCCTCT
>NZ_JBJEEX010000126.1:0-24197 GCF_051873495.1 Floccifex sp. | reverse complement strand
ATTGAGTCAGCTATCCTTTTTTGTACAGGCTATTTAACTGTTACAGCCTCTTTTTTAATGTGATATAATACGACAAGGAGGTATGTATGACAGAATTATTAGCCCCTGCAGGTAATATGGACGCCTTAAAAGCTGCCATTTCCAATGGATGTGATGCCATTTATCTTGGTATGACAAAATTTGGAGCCCGTGCTTATTCAACTAATTTTGATGAAGAAACACTTAAAGAAGCAGTAAACTATGCTCATTTAAGAAATGTGAAAATCTATGTCACTATGAATACGATTGTCTTTGATGATGAAATCGATGATATGAAAAAACAAGTTGATTTTATTAATTCTATTGGTGTTGATGGTGTCATTGTACAAGACTTAGCAGTATTCAACTATATAGTAGAAAACTTTAAAGATTTAGAAGCTCATTGTTCAACACAAATGGGAATTGATGACTTACAAGGAATGTTGTTATTTAAGGAATTAGGTGCAAAGCGTGTTGTTCTTTCTCGTGAAGTTGATATTCAAACCGTAAAACAAATTCGTAAACAAGCCCAAATTCCAATTGAAATTTTTGTCCATGGTGCTTTATGTGTTTCCTATTCAGGAAATTGTTTAATGTCTGGATTGACAGGAAATCGAAGTGGTAATAGAGGAAGATGTATTGGTTCTTGTCGAAAAGAATATGAAATTATTAATGTATCGCAAAATCAATCGCTAGGTAATCACTATATTTTATCCACAAAGGATTTAAATACTATTGATTATATTGATCAATTAAAGGACATTGATTCTTTAAAAATTGAAGGAAGAATGAAAGAACCTGAATATGTTGCCAATGTTGTTTCTCGCTATCGAATGGCTTTAGATGGTACTTTATCAAAAGAAGACGCAGATAAATTGAATTGTACTTTCCAGCGAACTTTCACAAAAGGTTATTTATTTGGTGAAGATAAGAAAAATATCACCAATATTGATCGTCCTAATCATCATGGATACGAAATTGGTTATGTTTCTAACGTGAATAAAGGTATGGTTCAAATTAAATTATCGAAACCTTTAAATCAAAATGATACCATTCGTATTCGCCATAATAATGAAGACATTGTTTTAACAGTTGCTCGTCTATACGATCAAAATAAAAATTATATTTCTTCAAGTGATGATACTTGTTTTATTCAATTAAAAGAAAAAGTATCTCTTCAAGATAAAGTATATAAAACAAAAGATATTCGTTATTATGATGAATTATCAAAGTTATGCGATAAAGAATATCGTAAATATGATTTAGATATACAAGTATTAGCATACCCTGGTTGTCCATTGATTATTAATGCGCAAAGTAATGGTTGTACATGTAGTTATGAAAGTGATTTTATTTTAGATTATGCCTTAAATAATCCTACAACCAAAGAACAAATCATTAAACAAATGAGTCGTTTAAATGATACCATTTATCAACTTCATAATGTTGAATTCGAACAATGCGATGCATTTATTCCTGTTAAAGTATTGAATCAAGCTCGTCGCGAAATTGTTTCATTATTGAATCAAGAAAAAACCAATCAGAAACAACATCGTCTTCTTAATTCAAATGGACATAAAAGTATTACATTTCCTACCAAGCGTCCTTATTTAACTGCTAGCGTCACAAATAAAGAACAATATCAAGCTTGTAAAGAAATGGGAATTACTGAAATTTATTTTGATAATATTGTTCGTCGTAATCAAAATCATTATGAACCAAAAGAAGGTCCTTTATTAGTAGGTGGATATGGTGGTTTATATGAATATCGTCATACAAATCCTATTATTAGCGATTATTCATTTAATGTTGTGAATGCCGATGCGATTTATCAGTTACATGCTCTTGGTGTTCAAAGAGTAACTTTGTCTTATGAAATGAATCGCAATCACATTGAAGAATGTGTAAATCGTTATTACCAACAAAACAATGGATATCCTTGTTTAGAAATGATTATTTATGGAAGAGCTCCTTTATTGTTCACAAAATATTGTCCATTAAAGAAATTAAATCAATGTGGAAAATGTAAAGAGAATCAATTCATATTAAAAAATGGATTGGATACATTCCCAATTGTTTCTCATGAAGATTGTACTTGTACGATTTTAAATGGAAAAGAATTAAATTTAATTGATGAAATAAAGGATATAAAAGGCGTGGAGGCCTTCCGTTTAAATTTCACTTTAGAATCAAGTGAAGAAGTAAAAAGTGTCATAAAACAAGCGTATGAAAGCTTAAATGGCATTGAAATCAATAGTTTTAATCCTCAGACTGATACCAGAGGACATTTTAATAAAGAAATCGTTTAAAAAGGAGTTCACTCGAACTCCTTTTATACTAACACCATATTATCTAATACAGATTCACTGTGATATTCATTGCAGAAAATCGCATCAAAGGAATCTGAATTAATACAGCTACAGAATCCTTTCACATCTAATTTACTAGAATCACATAACAAATACGATTTAGATGCGAGTTTCATAGCTGTTTTTTTGATTTCCATTGTTTCCATTTCAACCGTGTATACAAGCTTTCTTGATACGTCTAATCCTGCACAGCTAATAAAAGCAGAATCAAAATTAAATTGTTCTAAATCATGTAAAGTAATAGGTCCTACCGACATATTATATTTAGGAATATAGCGTCCTCCAATGGTATATACTTCAATATTGGATTGATCTACAATTTCATTCATAATTAAACTTGAATGTGTTACTATTTTGATTTTTTTATCTTGAATGTACTTCATCATTGGTTCAATGCTCGTTCCCCCGTCTAAGAAAACACAATCTCCATCTTGGATGATGGTTGAAGCTTTAAGTGCCACTTTATTTTTTTCTTCAATATGGCCACGTTCACTCATTTTCTTTTCTTTTTCACGAGTTAAAACATTTTCTGTTTTTAAGCTTTTAGCTCCTCCATGAACTCGAATCAATAAACCATTTTGTTCTAATTCTTCACAGTCTCTTCGAATTGTGGTTTCTGTCACATTAAGTGTAGAAGCCAATTCTTTTGTTGATATGTATTTTCGATCATTCACTATTTGAACAATCATAGAAAATCTTTCACTTGCCAGCAAATTGAACACCTCTTAAAAAATTATAACAAAAAAAGCCTTCTTTTTATAGAAGGCTTTTGAATTATTATTCTTCAGTAATTGCGATTTCATCACTATCGCTAGTATATGATTCACTTACTCCTGAATATTTATCGAATTCATCGTCTTGATTTTCATGTTGCATGCGAGCAATACGTTTTTCACGTAATTCTTTTGCTTTAGCGGCAACAAGTTTATTTTGAGGACGATCTCCTTGGAATCCAGTTCCAGCAGGAATTAACTTACCGATAATAACGTTTTCTTTCATACCACATAATGGGTCAATTTTACCTTTAATTGTGGCATCTGTTAATACTTTAGTTGTTTCTTGGAAAGAAGCAGCTGATAAGAATGAATCCGTTTCAACAGATGATTTAGAAATACCTAATAAAATTGGTTTAAATGTAGCAGGTGTTTTACCAGATAATAACGCATCACGGTTAATCTTAGTGATGTTTGTCAATGATAATTGAACACCAACATTTAAGTCTGTTTCTCCACTGTCAACAACGATTACTTTCTTCATCATTTGTTTAATCATAACTTCCAAGTGTTTATCGCTAATTTCAATACCTTGTGATTGATATACTTTCTTAACTTCTTTTAAGATGTAATCTTGAACTTCACGAACACCAGCAACACGTAATAATTCTTTTGGATCTAATGGACCTTCTGTTAAAGCAGTACCTGCTTCAATTTTAGCTCCTACTTGTACCCAAGGACGGATTGTTTGGTTGGCATTGATTTTATGAGAAACACATTCATTTTCATTTTGAATCATAATTTCTTGACGCATTGTACCTTCAATACGTTCAATAGAAATGATTTCTCCACTAATTTGAGCGATAGCCGCAACACCTTTTGGACAACGTGCTTCGAATAACTCTTCAACACGAGGTAAACCTTGTGTGATGTCTCCACCACCGGCAACCCCACCAGTATGGAATGTACGCATTGTTAACTGTGTACCTGGTTCACCGATTGATTGAGCCGCCATAATACCTACAGCTTCTCCGACTTCTACGTCTTTACCTGTTGCCATGTTACGTCCATAACATTTACGACAAATACCTGTTTTTGATTTACAAGTGAATACAGAACGAATTTGCACTCCAGTAACACCTGCATCAACGATTTGTTTAGCAATTTCGTCTGTGATGAATTCATCAGAAGCAATGATTAATTCTCCTGTTTGAGGATCTGTAACATCTTCTTTTGAATAACGACCAACTAAACGATCTTGTAAAGATTCAATTTCAGTATTTGTTTTACGATCCATTAATCGTTCAACATAATATCCTTTATCTGTTCCACAATCGTCTTCTTGAATAATAACACCTTGTGCTACGTCAACTAAACGACGAGTTAAGTAACCAGATTCAGCTGTTTTTAAGGCAGTATCGGTTAAACCTTTACGCACACCGTGAGTAGAAATAAAGAACTCAGATACGTTCAATCCTTCACGGAAACAAGAATAAATAGGGACCTCAATTACTGATGGAACATATTCACCATTAGCTGCTTTACCTTGACGTGGTTTAGCCATTAATCCACGCATACCAGCTAATTGGGTAAAGTTCGATGCATTACCACGAGCTCCAGATGTAGCCATCATGTTGATTGGGTTTTTACGAGGTAAGTTAGCCATTAAGACATCAACGATTTCGTCTTTAACATCAGCCCATAATTTATTTAGGTGACGTTCCCATTCTTCCATTGTAAGCATACCTTTACGTTGTAAGTATTTTAATTGTTCGGCTTTTGCCTTACCTTCATCAACGTATTTTTCTTTATTAGGAGCCACTTCGATATCACTTAAGGCAACTGTGATACCAGCAACAGTAGAATATTTAAATCCTAATGATTTAATTTGGTCAAGTACTTCAGCTGTTTCATCAACGTCATAGCGCTTAAATACTTCAGCGATAACTTTTCCTAAGTCTTTTTTCTTAACTTCGCCAGTAATTGGCATTGTTTTAATATATGCTTTGATATCAGTTCCTGGTTTCACAAAATATTTATCCGGAGTTTCTTCAAAGTTTTCTTTAGAAACTTCGTTGATATAAGGGAAATCTGCAGGGAACATACCATTGAAAACAATCTTTCCAACAGTAGTGATCAAATAATCTTTTTCATGTTTTGGATTAAATGAAGTTTTATTTTCTTCTAATCCGCTAACAGGAAGTGCAATACGTGAATGTAAGTGAACTTGTCCTGTCTTATAAGCTAGCATAACCTCATCAATATTAGCATATACATGTCCTTCGTTTAATGCATATGTATGCCATTGTGCCGCTTCTTGTGGACAATTTACATCCATGTAACGTTGTGCTTCTTCTTCCATTTCTTCAGCTGTTTCTTCCATAGTTAAGTAATAGTTACCCATAACCATGTCTTGTCCTGGTGTAACAATAGGTTTACCATCTTTTGGACCTAAGATATTATGAGAACCTAACATCATAACTAAAGCTTCAGCTCTTGCTTCTTCGCTTAGAGGTACGTGGATGGCCATTTGGTCCCCATCGAAGTCCGCGTTGAAGGCAGTACATACTAATGGGTGTAGACGCATTGCACGTCCTTCTACTAATTTAGGAAGGAAGGCTTGAATCCCTAAACGGTGAAGTGTAGGGGCACGGTTCATTAATACTGGATATCCATCAATTACTTTTTCAACAACATCCCAAATTCTTGGATCTTGTTTTTCAATTAATTTTTCAGCGTGTTTTGGATTTTGTGCTCCACCAACTTTTTGGTTCACAATTTCATTAATGATAAATGGTTTAAATAAGTTTAAAGCCATTTCACGTGGAATACCACATTGATACATCTTCAAATCTGGTCCAACGGCAATTACCGAACGACCTGAGAAGTCAACACGTTTTCCTAATAAGTTTTGACGGAAACGTCCTTGTTTACCTTTTAATGAATGTGATAATGATTTTAAAGCACGTCCTCCAGCTCCTGTAATTGGTTTAGAACGACGTCCGTTATCAATTAAAGCATCAACTGCTTCTTGAAGCATACGTTTTTCGTTTTGGACGATAATATTAGGAGTACCTAATTCTAATAATTTCTTTAAACGATTGTTACGTGTAATAACACGACGATATAAATCATTTAAATCACTTGTCGCAAAACGTCCTCCATCCAATTGAAGCATTGGACGAAGATCAGGTGGAATAACCGGAATGTTAGTCAGTATCATCCATTCTGGCTTGTTTTCGGAATGTCTAAAGGCATTGATTGTATCCAAACGTTTAATTAATTTTTTACGTTTTTCACCTTGAGCATTTTCTAATGCTTCTTGAACACGATTATATTCATCTTCTAAATCAACGTCTTGTAATAATTTTAATACCGCTTCTGCACCTGTTTGTGCTTTAAATCCATCAGCACCATATAATAATAGATTTTCACGATATTCACGTTCCGATAAAATTTGTTTATAAGCTAAATCACTATCTTTTGGATCTGTGACAATGTAGCTTACGAAATATACTACTTCTTCTAATTGTTTAGGTGTTACATCTAACAATAAAGCCATACGAGAAGGAATTCCTCGTAAGTACCAAATATGAGCAACTGGCGCTGCTAATTCAATGTGACCCATACGTTCACGACGTACACTTGATTTTGTGATTTCTACACCACAACGATCACATACGACTCCTTTGAAACTAACTTTTTTGTACTTTCCACAAGCACATTCCCAGTCCTTTGTAGGACCGAAAATGCGTTCGCAGAATAAACCATCTTTTTCAGCTTTTTGAGAACGATAGTTGATAGTTTCAGGTTTTGTCACTTCTCCGTGTGACCATTCCAATATTTTTTCAGGAGATGCTAATTGAACTTGAATCGCTGCAAATTTATTTACACTCATTATTCGATGACCTCCTCTTCACTTTCATCTAATTCGATGTCGCTATCGCTTTCTAATTCGATATCATTTACTAATTCTTCTTTATGTTCCACTGGTTTTGCTTGTTCATCATCATCTAAAGTAATATCAACTTCATTACCTTGTTCATCTAATAAACGAACATCAATAGCTAAACCTTGTAACTCATGCATTAATACTCTGAATGATTCAGGGATACCTGGTTCAGGAATATCTTTACCTTTGATGATAGCTTCGTATGTTTTAATACGTCCTTGGATATCATCAGATTTGATTGTTAAGATTTCTTGTAATGTATGAGAAGCACCATAAGCTTCCAATGCCCAAACTTCCATTTCCCCGAAACGTTGACCACCATTTTGTGCTTTACCACCTAATGGTTGTTGTGTAACTAATGAATATGGCCCAGTTGCACGAGCATGTAATTTGTCATCAACCATGTGGGCTAACTTGATCATATACATTACCCCAACACTGATTCTTTCATCAAATGGTTGACCAGTTTGTCCATCATACAACACTTGTTTTCCATCAACTGTCATGTTTGCTTCACGCATTACATCGGCTAAGTCTTCATTTGATAATCCATCGAATACTGGTGTTGCGAATTTAACACCTAAACGCTTAGCTGCATATCCTAAGTGAATTTCTAGGATTTGTCCGATATTCATACGAGAAGGAACCCCGAATGGATTTAATAAGATATCAACAGGTGTTCCATCTTGCATAAATGGCATATCTTCGATTGGTAAAATCTTAGAAATAACCCCTTTATTTCCGTGACGACCTGACATCTTATCTCCTTCAGAGATTTTACGTTTTTGAACAATATAAACTTTAACACGAGTATTTACTCCAGGAGGAAGATCCGATCCATCTCCACGTTTAAATACACGAATAGAATGTACAATACCAGCTCCACCATGAGGAACTTTTAATGAATTATCACGTACTTCACGAGATTTTTCTCCGAAGATAGCCAATAATAATTTTTCTTCTGGTGAAACTTCACTTTGACCTTTTGGAGTTACTTTACCGACTAAAATATCTCCTTCTTTAACTTCAGCACCAACCATGATAATTCCATTGGCATCAAGTTTACGAACAGCGTTTTCCCCAACATTTGGAATATCACGAGTGATTTCTTCTGGTCCTAATTTTGTATCACGGCAATCAATGTCATATTCTTCAACGTGAATTGAAGTATAAACATCATCGCTAACCATACGTTCTGACATGATGATGGCATCTTCATAGTTATATCCATACCAAGTCATGTAGGCGATTGTTACGTTTTGACCTAAAGCTAATTCCCCATTTTGCATACTTGGACCATCAGCAAGAATGTCACCTTTTTCAACTGTTTCTCCAACTTTTACAATTGGTTTTTGGTTGATACATGTACTTGTATTTGATCGACCAAATTTACGTAATTGATATGTATGTTTTTCTCCTTCGTTGTCTTTGATGACAATACGTAAAGAGTCAACATAATCAACAACACCATCTTGTTTGCTGACAATACCAACACCTGAGTCTTTGGCAATCTTATATTCGATTCCTGTTCCAACATATGGTGAATGTGGATTTAATAGAGGAACCGCTTGACGTTGCATGTTTGCCCCCATTAACGCACGAGAAGCATCGTCGTTTTCCAAGAATGGAACGCAGGCAGTGGCAACAGAAACGATTTGTTTTGGCGAAACGTCGGCTAATTCAACGCTTTCTCTTGGAGCATTGATTGTATCTCCGGCTTTACGAGCAACAACTGTTTCCTTTTCCAAGCGTCCGTTTTTAACTTCGTTGGCTTGGGCAATGATGTAATCAGCTTCTTCATCAGCACTTAAATAGATACATTCTTCGCTTACTGTTCCGTCTTTATTTACAATACGATATGGAGTTTGAATAAATCCATATTCATTGATTTTAGCATAAGTAGTTAAGTTTGAAATCAAACCAATGTTTGGCCCTTCTGGAGTTTCAATTGGACAAATACGACCATAGTGAGAAGAGTGAACGTCACGTACTTCAAATCCAGCACGGTCACGAGTTAACCCACCAGGTCCTAAAGCTGAAATACGACGTTTATTTGTCAATTCGGCTAATGGGTTTTCTTGGTCCATAAATTGTGATAATTGTGAACTTGAGAAGAACTCTTTAATAGCTGCTGTTAATGGACGAATGTTTGTCAATTTCTTTGGTGTTAAGCCATCCATTTCTTGAATAGACATTCTTTCCTTAACAACACGTTCCATACGAGATAACCCGATACGGAATTGATTTTGAATTAATTCTCCAACAGAACGAATACGACGGTTACCTAACATGTCGATATCATCTGTTTGTCCAACTCCTTCAGTAATATTTAAGCTATATGAGAAGAAGGCATACATATCAGAAATAGTGATTGTATGTTTATTTGCGAATGGATCGTTTCCAGCAATTTTAACGGTATTACCATCTTTATCATTTACAAATACTTCTTGCACACAAGCTCCAATTAACCAAGCAGTAACTTCTTCATTTAATACACGTTTTTCAACATTGAATTCGTTACTTGCATCGATTTTGTCACTTGTAACACCCATTTCAAAACGATTTGCGATTGGATTCATTGATTCATCAACTAAATCTTGTCCATTGGCATTTGTTAATCGTCCTAAAACATATAAACGTTGTCCATAATTTAATACAGCTTTTACGTTTTCTGGTGTTAATACAACTGGTTGAGCAATTAAACCAGCATAGATTTTTACTTCTTCAACAGAAGCTTTTAATAATTCAACATCTTGTTTTGTTAAAACAGTACCTTGTTCTAAATACATAGTGTCGCATTCAACGTCTTCAGCTAAAATACGACCTACTAAACCAACATTATAACTAGTTGGAATACTTACTATATCTTCTTCATGGAATTCAGCACGGAATGGATATGCATTACAGTAATTTCCCTTAGCTAATTCATCACGTAAAATATTTCTTTCATCACGATGAATCATTGTCCCCTTTGTCATAAATACATTGCCATTAACATCGATAATATCGTGGGCCAATGTATTTCCTTCCATACGAGAAATCGCATTTAATTTCTTACGTAATTTATAACGACCAGCTTTTGTCAAATCATAACGACGATGATCAAAGAATTTAGCCTGCATTAAAGTAATAGAACCATCTAATGTAGGAATTTCATCACTTCTTTGATTTTCATAGAAAGACAATAAAGCTTCTTGTGTTGTTTTAACTTTGTCATTTAACAATGAATTTTCAATGTCTTCATATTTTCCAAAGAACGCAGTATACAATAATAAATATAAATTCATGTATTCACGATCTTCAGGGTCAGTGGCAACATCTGACCATTGACGTCCTAATGAATGTAAGAACGTTTCCATTTGTTCAGTACTATGAGTATCTTCATTAATTTCTAGATTCAATGACATACCAATAGCTTTGAATAAAATAGAGAACAATACTTTTCTACGACGGTCAATAGAAACATTGATGATACGACCATTTGTTGTTTTCTTTTGTTCAGTCATGAATTCAAGCCAAGTACCACGGCTTGGAATTAATTCACAAGAATAATTTTGACGTCCTGTTTTTTCATCATAAATATCCGCGAAATAAGCACCTGGTGAACGAACAATTTGACTGACAATAACACGTTCTGCCCCATTAATAATGAAAGTACCTGTTTCTGTCATTAATGGGAAATCCCCTAAAAATACTTCTTCTGTTTTTGTAACAACTTCTCCTGTTTCAGGATCAGTTACTTCTAGTTCCATGTCTGCGTATAAAGGTGCGGCATAATTACACTCTCTATACATTGATTCTTCTGCATTATATTTTGGCTTTTCAAAATGATACTGCAAAAAGTTTAGTCTGATGTTTTTACCAAAGTTTTCGATAGGAAAAATTTCTTCAAAAACTTCTTTAATACCTTGTTTTGTGAACCACTTGAACGAATCAGTTTGAATTTCAACTAAATTAGGAAGTTCAAGATTTCCACTTACTTTCGAATAATTTCGACGTGAAGCTTTCTTACCACACGCAACAACTCGATACGATTTACTATCCATGTATGCCATCCTTTCCGTTTCAAATTCCAAATTTTCCGTAAATTGGGCATAGTAATCCCAAAGACTATTATGCAATTTATTATATTATACAGAATTTACAGGTTTGTCAACAATTTGTTTGCTTTAAATTTGACAAACAGTCAAACTCTTTGTAAAGTAAGAAAATATTTTGTTGTTTGAAAGGAGCATTCAAAATGGAATACATTGTATATATTTTGGCAGGATTAGGAGCCGGAACGGTAACAGGATTAGCCGGTTTGTCTGCCGCTGTGGTTATTACCCCAATGTTAGTCAGTCTATGTGGATGGGAAAGCTACAATGCCGTTACTGTTGCCTTGGCTGCTGATGTTTTGGCTAGTCTTTTATCGGCTTACACATACTACAAAAATAAAAACATCGATATTCGCCGTGGCTTATTAGTTATGTTAACGGCTTTTGCAGGAACGGTAATCGGAAGTTATGTTGGCTATTTATTTTCTCAAGCTCAGCCCGATGGTTTAGGCTATATTTCCATGTTAACAACGATATTCTTAGGAATTAAATTTATTTTAAAACCCGTAGCTGGAGGAAATGATGATGTTGGATCATCTAAGTCCATAAAAGATAAATTCAAAACAGTTTTAGCTATGTTTCTAGGTTTATTTATTGGTTTTGTATGTGGATTCACCGGAAGTGGTGGTGGCATCCTTATGTTAACTGTTTTCACTTTAGTCCTTGGCTATAACTTAAAAATTGCCGTTGGTACAAGCACTTTAATTATGTCAGCGGTTGCCCTAACAGGAACTATTTCTCATATTTCTATGGGAGCTGAAATTTTTGCTCTTCCCATGTTGATTGTCGTTGCAGCTTGTTTATTAGGTGCTATTGTTTCAAGTAAATTTGCTAATAAATGCGAAATCAAAAAGTTAAATCGTGTTGTGGGTGTTGTATTACTGATCTTAGGTGTATTCACAATTTTAATTAAATTATTATAAAAAGAAAAGAACATAGGTTATAGATTATGTTCTTTTACTTTATATTGAATTTGACGCAAACGATGAATCGAAACTTGTTTATTTTCAATTTCATCTAAAAATTGTTTTGCCTGTAGTGAATGTCTACCTCTCAATTGTTGAATTAATTCATCTCTTAATTCAAAATACTGATGATCTTTTTCGATTTCAGTGATTAACTTCTTTAAAGTCCAATTTTGATTCGTAGGCGTTTTCATCACTAATCGTTTAGCTCCACATTCTTTTAATTGAGAAATCAAGTCATCTTTATTTTCTTCATCCTCAATATAAATTAAATCCGGATATGTATAATCAACTGTTTCATCTTTTGTTAACAGTTTCATTTTCGTATTCAAAGAATGATCATCCACCCAATTTATATTAAAATCATTAAACTTATCTCTATTTTCTTGTCTTACATAGCCTATTATCATACTTTTGACACTCCTTTGAAATCTTTATATAATTGTTCTATGAAAAAGATTTTAACACGAATACTTGCATTTTGTCTTATGTTTAGCTTAGTAGGTTGTTCTTCTAAAACAAATCGCAATGATATTTTAACAGTATTTGATGCTCTTGATTCTACTCTTGAAGCAACAAGTGCCCATATCAAAGGAACACTAGAATATAGTACCGATGATAAAAATATCATTTCCCTTGATATTTCCTATATTCAGGAAGACAACTTACAAGTAAAAGCTATTATGGACTTAGAATCCAATAAGAACAAAATCCCAGACTATCTACAATTTTATATTAAAGATGGTAAAACTTATTTAAAAAACTTAGATACAACATCCCAAAGCGTCGTTGAAAACATCGGATTACAAAAAGACGGTAAAATTTCTGTTTTTAATCCTTTCACAAGCTATACCGATGATAAACTTGTTTCATTTTTTACTTCAAGTTCAAAAAAAGGAGATACATATAATTTAGAACTTGATCCAAAGCAAGTTGCGACTTTAATCGATTCCATGGGAACTTTATCTATTTCAAAGTGTAGTGTACAAGCTACAATCAAAGATGATTATTTAGAAAATATATCACTTACATTAGATGGCTACATGGCTTATTCTGATTATACAAGTGATGTGAATATTGTATTAAACTGTGATATTGACCAAATAAATTCATTATCACAAATTACTTTCCCTGATGATCTAACTGCATATTAGGAGGAACCCATGAATTCAATTGATTTACATATGCATTCTATCTATAGTCTTGATGGTGAAAAAACAGTTGATGAATTATTAGCCATTGCTCATGAATCTCATATTCATACCATTGCCATTGCTGATCACAATTCTACATTAGCTTATCGTGATATTAAAAATACTGATGTAAATGTGATTCCAGCTATTGAAGTAGATTGTAGTTTTCATGATAAAGATTTCCATATTCTTGGTTACTTTATTGATCCTTTTCATCCTGTTTGGGACACCATTCGTAATAACGTTTCTGAAATGGAGAAAAAAGCTGGTTTGAAAAGATTGGAAATCATTCAAAATGAAATGGGAATTAAAATCGATATGGATAAATTGAAAGAATTGCGTCCGAATGGTATTTACGAAGCATAATCTGTTTGTGAGGTTGCTTTATCAATGCCAGAAAATGATGACAATCCATATTTATTAGAATTCCGTCCTGGTAAAAAACATGGTGTTTCCCCTTATGTTGATTTTTTCTGGGAATACTGTGCTAAAGGAAAAATAGCGTATTCACCAATTGAATTTATGTCTATGGAAGAAATCATCCAAATATTTAGAAGTCAGAACGCTTTTATTTCCCTTGCTCATCCTGGTAATAACGTTAAAGAAGATGATCAATTATTAGAAGATATTATTTCTTTGGGAATTGATGGATTGGAAGTTTATAGTTCTTATCATTCTTTTGAACAAATTGAATATTATCGAAATAAAGCCCTTGCCCATAATTTAGTTATGAGTGCTGGCTCTGATTATCATGGTAAAACAAAGCCTCATATTCATATGGGAGATTGTCAAATGCCTTTTAATGACGAACAAAACTTAATAACATATTTAAAGGAGCGTAGTTAATTACGCTCCTATTTTAGAATAATGTCATTTGATTTTCTTCATCCAATCCTTCTAAAGCACCCATTTGATCTAAACGATCCAATAACGTTTTAGATAATTGTGTTCTCTTTAAAACATCTTCTTTTGATAAGAAAGGACGATCTTCTCTAGCTGCTACAACCGATTTACCTACGTTGTCTCCTAGTCCATCGAGTGATGTAAAAGGTGGAATAATTGCCTTATCATCATCTGGATCTAAGATAAATTCATTAGCCGCTGAACGATTTATCGAAATATTTGAGAAATGATATCCACGTAGTGTCATTTCAAGAGCTAATTCTAATACATCATAAATCGCATTTTCTTTATCACTGACACTTTGTGTTTTATCTTCGCGTGCTCGTTTTATATCCGTCATCCTTTGACGAATTGCTTCTTCTCCAGCAATCATTGTTTTTATGTCATATGAATCACAACGAATACTAAAATACTGGCAATAATATACTAATGGCATATGAACTTTAAACCATGCGATTCTCACGGCCATCATAACATAGGCAACAGCATGCGCTTTAGGGAACATGTACTTAATTTTTTGACATGAATCAATGTACCAGTCGGGAACATTGTGTTTTTTCATTTCTTCAATCCACTCTGGCTTTAATCCTTTTCCTTTACGAACACTTTCCATGATTGTAAACGACATTTTTGATGGTAAGCCATAGCCAATTAAGTCAACCATGATATCGTCACGACATCCAATAACTTCATTCAATTTACAAGTACCATTGTCAATTAAGTCTTTCGCATTTCCAAGCCATACATCGGTACCATGTGATAAACCTGAAATAGTAACAAGTTCAGCAAATGTCGTTGGTTTTGTCATTTCCAAAATACCACGAACAAATGGTGTACCAAATTCAGGTAATCCAGCTGCTCCTGTTACTTGGTTATAATGTGTTGTATCGATATTCAAAGCATCGGTACTTGAGAAAATAGACATGGTTGCCTTATCGTTCATCGGAATTGTTTTTACATCAATTCCTGAAATTCGTTCCATCATCTTCATCGCCGTAGGGTCAACATGACCTAAAATATCAAATTTCAAGATATTATCATGAATTTGATGGAAGTCAAAGTGCGTTGTTTTCCATTCCGCATTAGGATTGTTAGCTGGATATTGAACCGGTGTAAAATCATGAACATCCATATCTAATGGAACAACGACAATTCCTCCTGGATGTTGACCTGTGGTACGTTTAACACCTTCACAGCACTTAGCTAAGTCAACACGTTTCGCTTCGCTGAATCCTTGTTCAAGTCCCATTTCTTCTTCATAGCCTTTGACATATCCATAGGCTGTTTTTTCTTGCACCGTTCCTACGGTTCCGGCTCTAAACACATGGTCTTCTCCAAATACTTCTTTGGTATAGGCATGGGCTTTGGGTTGATAGTCTCCTGAGAAATTCAAATCAATATCAGGTACTTTATCCCCTTCAAATCCCAAGAACGTTTCAAATGGAATGTCTTGTCCATCTCCTCGCATTACCGAACCACAAACAGGACAAATTTTATCAGGTAAATCGAATCCAGACTTAGCTTCTTCGTCTTCTCCTTCAAAGAATTCATAGTGTTGACATTTTTTACATACATAATGTGGTTTTAATGGATTTACTTCTGTAATTCCTGACATCGTAGCCACAAAGCTTGAACCAACAGATCCACGAGATCCAACTAGATATCCATCTTCATTACTTTTCTTAACAAGTAGATGGGAAATATAATATACAACATAGTATCCATGTCCAATGATACTATCTAATTCCCTTTTTAAACGAGCATCTACAATTTCTGGTAATTGTTCTCCATATACTTTATGGGCTGTTTCATAACAAATGTCTCGTAGCTTTTGATCGGATCCTTCAATATCAGGTGGATATAGTTTATCTTTAATTGGATAAACCGGTTCGATTTGTTCTTTTAGTTTATTTGGATTACGAACAACAATTTCATAAGCTAAATCAGAATCCAACCAATCAAAGGCATCCAACATTTCATTGGTTGTCAATAAATGTTGATCTGGCGCTGAGGTTGCTCTTCGCCGAACATCATTATAAATATAAAGCGGATGTCTCGAGTTTCCAATTGCTTTGGCATTGATATAAATATCTCTTACTCGTTTTTGATATGGATGAACATAGTGTGCATCACTCGAGGCAATAACCATTTTTCCTAATTGTTTAGCTGCATCAATAATAAACGTTAAAATTTGTTTTAAATCCGATACACTATTAATTGATTTACGATCCAATAAATTCTTGTAACAAGCTAGTGGTTGAATTTCAATATAATCATAAAAAGCCATCGCCTGTTTTAAATCTTTTTCACTTCGCGTATGCGCTAATTCGAAGATTTCTCCATTTTGACAAGCGGATCCAATCAATAAATTGCCATTTTTACGTTTCTTTTCAATTTCTTCTCTTGGTATACGTGGCTCTGAGCTTGTGGAACTATAAGCTAAATATTCAGTATGAGAAAGTGTAATTAATTCAAATAATTCTTTTAGTCCATCTTTATTTTTCGCATAAACCGTTACATGACTTGGACGAACCTTTTTAAAACTATCTTCTTTTTGAAGTGCTTGAATAGTATCTAAAGTCGCATCGGTTCCCACATCATTCATCATGTGACAAAGAACTTGTGATAAAACTCTAGCATCATAATCCGCGCGGTGTGCTCCTTCGCCATCATATCCAACGCCATAATGACGACAAACAGCTCCTAAGTTATATCGTTTTGTATCTAATAAAGCATATGCCAATGGCAATGTATCGATAACAGGATTGGTAATTTCATCATATCCACAATCACGACAAGCTGCATTCATAAATCCTACGTCAAATGTCGCATTATGGGCTACTAATATCGCATCTCCAATGAAATCTAATAATTCTGGTAAGACAACTTCAATAGGTTGTGCTTTATCTACATCGCTTTGATGAATGTTCGTTAAATTAGAAATATTAGCTGGAATTGTTCGCTTAGGATTAATGAATACTTGTTTTGTTTCAATCACTTCACGATGCTGCATCTTAACAGCCCCGAATTCAATAATTTTGTCTAATCTTTGCGACAATCCCGTTGTTTCTAAGTCAAATACCACAAATGTCGCATCTTCTAAGCGTGCATGATTGTTGTTGTAGACAATTTTATATTCTGGATCTACCATCAACATTTCACATCCATACATCATCTTAAAAGGACGATTCGGATTTTTCTTGTTTAAAGCTTCTACTTTATGTTGCGCCATAGGAAAGGCTTGTACGACTTGGTGATCACAAATTCCAATCGCATCCATTCCCCAGTCATAAGCAGTTTGAATATATTCTTCAACTGCGCATACTCCATCCATTTCCGAGAACGTTGAATGAATATGCCATTCACATCTTTTTTCTAAAGCCGTATCCACTCTTTTAGTAGGTGTTACTGGTTCTAATTTATTAATCATAACCGTATCACATTTCAAGAAAGTATCATAAATGACATCTCCTGTAATACGTACAAATTGCCCATTTTTTAAGGCTTCTATTTCTTCAAGTGGACAACGAGCTGATTCAAAACGCTTAGCAATAATCGCATCTTCGTAGTCACTTATATATATTTGTTGAAGTGTTTTTTTACTTTTTAATACTTTCGTTTCGATTGAAAAAACATGGCCTTCAAATACAACACTACGCATTCCAACTTGTAGTTCTCCAATTTTTACTTCTACTTTTGTTTCTCTTGCGTATGTTTTTTTAGGTTCTTCTTTTGGCTTTTCTGGTAAATCTACTATATTTGTTTCAATGTCTTCATCATCACTGACATATTGACACTTCAATTCCATTTCGATTCCAAATTGTTTTAATTCTTTAATTAAATCAGGTAATCCTTTATTTAAAAGAGACAGTCTTTGATCATCTTTTGTTGAAAAACAAGCAATTTCATTTTCAAGATATGGATGTAAAAACCGGAATGGTCGAAGTGAGGCATTGGTTTCAATTATCTTTTCCACATACAAATAAAGCTCATCAACAGAAATAGATGCGTTTTTGGCTTTAATTTGTAGATTCACATGCACTTGAAAATGAATTTTTAATTGATGAACAATTTGTTCATATACCTCAAAAGGTAAAACATCATTTACTTGAATATATAAATCTAGTACTTTTTTCAGAGAATGATATTTTGGATTTTCAACAAAAGAAGCTTCATCTAGATATTGTTTTAAATCATCTGATAAAACTGTCTGTAATGTATTCCATACACTCATGTTAAAAATCCTCTCTATTTTGCCATTTTTTCAAATGCATTTTTAGCTGCCTTTTGTTCTGCTTTCTTTTTCGTTGTACTTGTACCTTTACCTAATAAAATATCATCTAAATAAACGCCCATAGTAAAAACAGGCGCATTACTAGGACCAGTTTCTTCTAATAATTTATATTGAATTGTTTTACGACTATCGGCTTGAATCACTTCTTGAAGGTGTGTTTTATAATCTGTTACTTCTTCATCTTTAACAGTTCCAATTAATGGTTTCATATATTTAGTAAGAATTTCATTCACTAAATCATAGCCTTGATCAATATAAATAGCACCAATGCAAGCTTCAAATTGATCGGCTAATAAACTTACACGACTTCTTCCTCCCGTTTTTTCTTCTCCAATTCCTAAGCGCAAATATTCATACCATCCTAATTGTTTATTTAGCTTAGCTAGGGTTGCTTCACAAACAGTTTGAGATCGAAGCGTTGTCATAGTTCCTTCTCTTAGTTTTGGTTTCATTTCAAATAATTGATAAGCACTCCAAATTTGTAATACCGCATCTCCCATAAATTCAAGGCGTTCGTTGTCACTTCCTTCTTTATGGTGTTCATTGGCATATGAAGAATGCGTACATGCTTCAATATATAATTTATCGTCATTATGTGGATAATGATTGTTATCCATCCATTCTAAAAAAGTTTTCATTTACTAATCTCCTTTGCGACACATTCAGGAACTAAACGTGAAATATCTTTCCCATATTTTAATAATTCTTTTACATTTGAACTGGAACAATGTGCATATTCATCGCGTGTAAACAAACAAATTGTTTCAATGGATTCATCTAATAATAAATTCATACTTGCGATGTTTTTTTCATATTCGAAATCAACTGTATTTCGTATTCCACGTACTAAAACCGTTGCATTTACACTTTTACATGCTTCTACACTTAATCCTTCTTGTACTTGACAGTGTACGTTTTCAAGGTGTGCACAAGCTTGTTCTAGCCAATGCATTCTTTGTTCAAATGAAAAATAACTATTTTTATTTGAATTGGAAAGAATAAATACATATACTTCCTCAAACATTTTACTTGCTCTTTCAATAATATCCAAGTGTCCCTTTGTGATAGGATCAAAACTACCACAAAATGCTGCGATACTCATTTAATTTCCTCCTTCATTATGCATGTCACTAATGCATCTTTGTGAAACGCCAAACATCGCCATAATTGCCATGAGAGAAGAGCCTCCACTACTAATGAACAATAATGGAACTCCTGTCATAGGAATTAAACATGTCACGCCTCCAACGTTTAAGAAAAAATGCATAAATAAATAAGTGATATTTCCCATAAATACAATTTTATGTTCTATTTTTTTAGCTTTTCGTGCATAGTAAAACAATCTATAGATTAATGTACCATAACATCCAACTAATATAGCTAATCCAAATATTCCTGTTTCCTCAATTAAAACCGCAAAAATATAGTCATTATCCGCTTGTGTTAAATACCCGTATTTACGATCTGAGTTTCCAATTCCTCGTCCTGTTATATTGGAATTGGCAATTCCATATAAGGCATTGGCGGGTTGATATCCTTCATCATAAACATCATCATAAGGGTTTTTCATATTCTCAAAGCGCACGGCAATATGTGAAAAAGGTGTTTTTTCAATAAATTTAATACCAATGTCAGTAAAACAAAATAACACCAAAATCCCAATACAACCAGCCATGAATAGTCTTTTAAGATTTTTTATGACGGTTCTATGTTCTTCAAATTGAGGAACAATCAAACAAACAAAGGCAATCATCAAAATAATAATAGCTGTTCCGGTATCTTTTTGAACCATAACAATCGCAAATACTGCGATTATTAAAACTAAAACACCTCGATAGGCTTTATGAAATGGCTTTGTTTGTTTTTCTTTTCGACGCTGTGCTTGATAGTTTTTTACGGCATAGGCAATGGCAACTACAATAAAGGGCTTGGCAAATTCAGATGGTTGTATTGAAAAAGGTCCTAATAAAATCCATGATTTTGCTCCATTAACAGCTGGAAATAAAAATGGTACAAACAATAAACATATCATAGCTAGACAAGCACCCACTTGAAATATCGATTTATATCGAAATACCGTAAATTTATTGGCACCAATCATACATATATATGAAATTACAATTATAATGATTTGTTTAATCAAAGTAGTTAATACAACTTTAGAATTTTGCGTTGTTTGTCCTACATTGGTTGAAATAATCATAAGTGTTCCACATATAATTAAAATAATCAGCATTAAATTAATCATTGTGTCACTGTTTTCTTTTAATAAATGAATTTTTCTTTTCTTTTTGGTCATGCTGATATTTTAGCATATTTCATTCCATAAAACGAATGACTTGTAAATTTTCAAAAAACAATATATTATATGAAGGAGGGAAAAAGCTATGAAAATTACAAGTAGTAATATAATTTTGGATAGTGATCCCAGAATTCGACAAAAAAGCGAATTGGTTTCATTACCATTAAATGACGAGGACAAGGAACTACTGTCCAGCATGTTAACATATGTCAGAGATTCTCAAGATCCTGAAATTGCCGAGAAAGAAGGACTTCAAGCTGCGGTTGGAATTGCTGCCATTCAATTAGGAATTCCAAAACAATTAATTGCAGTGGTAATTCCATATGAAGATGGTGTGGATGAAGTTGCTTTGGCAAATCCAAAAATAATATCAGAATCCACACAAATTGGATATTTGGATGCAGGAGAAGGTTGTTTATCGGTAAAAGAGGATCATCCTGGTCATGTATTTAGACATGCACGTATTAAAGTACGTGGTTACGACTTGATTCGAGACAAAAACGTTGTGATTTCAGCAGAAGGTTATTTTGCCATCGCATTACAACATGAAATTGATCATCTATCTGGTGTATTATTCTATGATCGAATCGACAAAGAAAATCCATGGAAAGAAGACGAAGAGGCAGAAGTTATCTAATTTCTGTCTTTTAATTTTAGAAAGAGAG
Source organism: Floccifex sp. (assembly GCF_051873495.1). Classification (NCBI taxonomy): domain Bacteria; kingdom Bacillati; phylum Bacillota; class Erysipelotrichia; order Erysipelotrichales; family Erysipelotrichaceae; genus Floccifex; species Floccifex sp. Next base: position 2,726 of record NZ_JBJEEX010000126.1, on the reverse strand, counting down.
TCTATATGCCGCAAAAAACAAATAATCAAAGCGCAAAAAAATCTTTGCCCGTAAAAAATAATAACACCCAAAAAGGCGATACACTCATTTATGCTTTAGGTGGTTTGGGTGAAGTTGGAAAGAACATGTATTGCATCGAACATGAAAATGAAATATGCATAATTGACTGTGGTGTTCTTTTCCCGGGCGATGATTTATTAGGAATTGACTATGTTATTCCTGATTATCATCACTTAATTCGAATGAATAAAAAACACAAGATTCTTGTGATTACCCATGGTCATGAAGACCATATCGGAGGAATTCCTTTCCTTCTTCAACAAGTAAAAATTGATGCGATTTATGCGCCTCGCTTTGCCAAGGCTTTAATCCATAAAAAATTAAGTGAATATAAAGGTTTAGAAAATACCAAGGTTATAGAAATCAATGAAGATTCAAGTATCAAAACAAAATATTTCTCTCTTGGTTTTTTCAATACAATTCACTCTATTCCTGATTCTTTGGGTGTCCTTGTTACAACTCCAAATGGATCAATTGTTCATACAGGTGATTTTAAATTTGATTTAACTCCTGTAGGAACCAACGCAAATTATCAAAAAATGGCATATATCGGTGCTTTAAATCCAGATTTATTATTATCGGATTCAACGAATTCATCAGTCGAAGAATTTTCAATTTCCGAAACAAAAGTTGCCAATGAAATCAATGATATATTCAGAAAGACAAAACAACGATTAATTATTGCGACTTTCGCAAGTAACGTTCATCGTTTATCACAGATTATTGATGCAGCTATTAAGAATGGTCGAAAAGTAATTGTTTTTGGTCGTAGTATGGAAAATATTCTTGATATTGGTCGTAAAATGGGTACCATCCACATCAAAAACAGCGACTTACTTTCTCCAGAGGATTTAGCTCATACTCCTGACAATAAAATTTGTATTATTTGTACAGGATCACAAGGAGAACCATTGGCGGCTCTATCACGTATTGCCAATGGAACACATCGCTTCATTCACTTAAAACCAGGAGATACAATTGTCTTTTCAAGTAATCCAATTCCTGGAAATGCTGCTAGTGTTAATAAAGTTATCGATAAGCTTTTCCGTTCAGGAGCTACTGTATTAACTAAATCTGTTTTAAATAACTTACATACAACAGGACATGCATCGAAAGAAGAACAAAAATTAATGCTTCATTTAATTCGTCCACGGTACTTTATGCCAATCCATGGAGAATTTAAGATGTTGATGTTGCACAAAAGAACAGCTATGGAAGTAGGAATTCCTGAAGACAATATTTTTGTTTGTGCTAATGGAGATATCTTGATTTTACGAAACCATGAAGTCATTCAAAGCAATTGGCGATATCAAGGTGATGATATTTACGTTGATGGAAACGACATCTCTGGTTTGTTTACTGCTGTTTTAAAAGATCGTCGTATCTTAGCTGACAATGGTTTAGTTGCCGTAGTTATTGCCATTGATTCAAAAGTAAATAAAATCTTAATGAAACCTGTTATTGTTTCGCGTGGATTTGTGTTCATCAAAGATTCGCAGTCTTTAATTAAAGAAGCTGAATACATTGTCTATAATTCTTTACAAGAAAGAATGAAAGACAAAATTACTTTCTCAGAAATTAAGAACTGTGTTCGTTCTACTTTAGAACCGTTTTTATATCAAAAAACAAATCGAAATCCAATTGTAATTCCGGTTATCATTAATTCCAAACAAACAATGGAAGAATTACAAGCAGCTCGTAAAAACTATCGTCGTAAAAAGAGCTAATATAACTTAAGCCCCACTTGGGGCTTTTTTATGATACAATGAACAAATAAGGAGAAAGATATGACACGTCATAAACACTTAATTGCTCTTGTTTGTTTAATGCTTATGATTTCAATTGGACTTAATACAACGATTTATCGTGCTTTTAAAGTCAATCCTTATCAAATAGAAGTCAATTATACAACTTTAAAAAGTGAACAAATTCCTGAAACTATGAATGATGTTACTTTGGTATATTTCACTGATTTACAATTCGGTGAATTTCAAAAAGAGAAACAAACAAAAAAGATTTTTAATAAAATAAAAAGCTTAAATCCAGATGTATTGTTATTTGGTGGAGATTTAATTGAAGAGGGTTATCAGATAAATGAAGATCAAATCCAATTTATTGTTTCTGAATTCAATGAATTGGAATGTCCTTTAGGTAAATTTGCGGTATATGGTGAAAAAGATTTAAATAATTCTGTAGTTTCCCAGATTTATTCTCAATCCCAAATAGAAGTGTTATCGAATTCCTATACAAAAATCACAAATGGTTCGGCAAGTGGTATTCAGTTAATGGGTTTAACTGATAATGTGGATTTTATTAATCAAAACGCAAGTTCTCAGTTATATACTTTATTAATGGTGCATCAACCGGATTTATTACTTGATTGTACAAGTCAGGCCATCAACTATGCATTAGCTGGACATAGTCATGGTACCCAGGTCACGGTTCCTATTAAAGGTGGTTATAAAGATGTAAAAGGGGCCACTAAACTAAATCGTTCCAACATTGAAAATCTTCCTTTTAATTATTTGATTTCAACAGGCGTTGGATGTACAAATATACAAGCTCGTTTAATGGCACCGGCAAGAATTGAATATATCATATTAAAGCATAAGTGATGAACCGAACCCAATAATTTGGGCAAATTAATTTTTAAGCTGATGCTAAGG